>JAICMT010000009.1 GCA_025929125.1 Acidobacteriaceae bacterium
CCAGTACGAAGGTGTCGTCGACGAATTCCTGCGCGATGAGCTGAACTTCGTGGTGGTTAAGAGCTGGGACGCGGCCGATCACGGCGTTCGCATGCTTTCGAGCGACGTCGCCGGGCGGGCCACCTTCCTGGTGCATCCCGAAGCGCATCACGAAGACGAAATGCAGCATTCCTCGCATGGAACCGGGCTCGGCTCTTCTGGCGATCACAGCACACCTCATCTCGAGGGCGTCGTGGCGCTCAAGGATTGCGTGCGTGTGCTGAACGGCTTCGGCCGATCGCTGGAGCACATGCTGCCGAAGCTGCGTGATGGCTACATCGCTCCAGATCCGGGCACCGCGCGCAAACTGGCCGCCGAGCATCCCAAGAGCTTTTTTCTTAGCCCGGGCGGCGAGGCCTTCCACAATGCCACGGTCACCGGCGGACGCGTCCGGTCGCAGGGTCCGCTTGCGTTAAAGCGTGAGCTCGCGGAAGTGCGCGAAAAGCTCGAGAGCACGGATGCGGCCTTCTCGCAGACCGAGCTGGCGCTCGCCGGGCTGGAGCGCGACCTCCGCGAGCTGACCTCCGCGCTTGACCGCAGCCAGCAGGAGCGGCGTGAGCTCGAACGTGAGTCGGCGAACTCCGGCGCGGCGCTGCGTCAGATGGAGCAGGAGACAGCTCGCATTGAGCGCAGGCTGCAGGAGTGGACGCTCGCCGGGGAGCGCAACCGCGATGCGCGCGCAGCGAGGCAGGAACTCATTGCGCGGAAGCAGCAGGAGACGGCGGCCTTCGAGTCCGAGCGCGAGGGACTGGAACAGCAGATTGCCGATCTGCAGCAGCGGCTGGAGGGCCTGCGTGTCGAGCGGGATGGTCTGCAGCAGGCCGCGGCCGAAGCCTCGGCAGCGCTTGCGGGCCTCGAAGAGCGGCGTCGCAATGCGGCGGCGAACTTTGAGCAGACTAACCGCATGGTGCAGGCGCAGAACGCGCGCATGCAGCAGATCGACCAGCAAATGCAGTCGGCCTCATCTGAAAAGGCGCGGCGCGAGCAGGAGTCCGGCGAGCTCGCCGCACAGCATGAGCTGCTGGTGGAGACCCGCGCGACCGCGCAGGCCGAGGCCGAACGGCTGACCGCCGAGGCTGCCGAACTGCGGACCCGGATCGCCGAGCTTGACGCGCGTCTGCGCACGCTTCGCCACGAGACGGAAGCCATGCGTGAACAGCGCGCCGAACTGACGGCCCGTGCTGCGAAGCTCGCATCGGATATCGAGCACATCGAAGCCACCTGCCTGAACGATCTCGGCTCGGAAGCTTCCGGGCTGCGCGAGGACGTTTCGATTGCGCGGATCGACGGTGAGGCGCTGAGTCTCGAAGAAGAGGCCGCGCGCGCGCTCAAGCAGCGGCTCGAATCCATGGGCCCCGTGAACATGATGGCGCTCGAGGAGTACAACGAAACCGCCCAGAGGCACGCGTTCCTCGAAACCCAGCGCAAGGACCTGCTGGAGTCGATTGAGAACACGCAGGCCTCCATCAAGGAGATCGATGACGTCTCGCGCGAAAAGTTTGATCAGGCGTTCAAGGTCATCAACGAGAACTTCGGCGCCACCTTCTCGAAACTCTTTGGCGGTGGCCAGGCATTCATGAAGTTGACCGACGAGGAGAACTCCGCCGACTCCGGCATCGACATCGTCGCTTCGCCTCCGGGCAAGAAGCTGCAGAGCATCCTGCTGCTCTCGGGTGGCGAAAAGGCGCTCACTGCTCTGAGTCTGCTGGTCGGCATCTTCCAGTACCAGCCGGCCCCGTTCTGCATCCTGGACGAGGTGGACGCCCCTCTGGACGAGACCAACGTGGGTCGCTTCGCCAAGCTGATCGACGAGATGTCCAGGACCACGCAGTTCATCGTGATTACCCACTCCAAGCGCACCATGCAACAGGCGGACGTGATCTATGGCGTCACCATGCAGGAGCCGGGCGTCTCGAAGATCGTCAGCGTGAACCTGGAGGGAAGATCCAGGAGCAACGATCGGGAGCGCCGGGCAGTCGCGTAGCAGGAGATATGGAGGGCCGAGCGCTGGGTGAGCCTCCGGCTTTTCTGCCTTAAATCTTGCCGAGAGCCATGCCGATCGCGTAGGTAACCGCGCCTTCAATGGCTCCGATGGCCGTCATCTCCAGGCCGCTTGACCACCAGGAGCGGATCGTGATCAGCGACTTGGCGGCTCCTACCGCAAAGTGTGCGATCAGCGAAACGATGGCCGCCACTACGATGGCCGGAATGCCCGCCATGAAAAAGAACGGGACAATCGGGATGAACGCCCCTACTGCAGTGGACACTGCACCCGAAGTAGCGGAGACCCAGGGCTCCGCCAGTCCTTCTTCGGTGGTGTGCAGGCGCTCTCGCGCCAGAGCCTGCACGAGTTGCTCCTTGTTTTCTGCGATGCGAGTGACAATGCGGTCCGCATCATCTGAGGAGAGGCCGCGTACCTGGTAGGTCAACGACAGCAGCTCGCGCGCTTCAGCCTCGTTGTACTCCACTGCTTCACGCTCGCGCGCGAACTCCGCCTCGTAGATCTCGCGCTCGGACTTGGTGGCCAGGTAGGCCCCTGAGCCCATGGAGAGCGCCGATGCGATCATCCCGGCCAGACCCGCGATCAGGACGAAGTGGCTGTTGCCCAGAGTCGCGCCGGATACACCGGAGACGATACCGAAAATGGCGCCCAATCCGTCGTTGACGCCATAGATGGCATCCCCGATCCAACTCGCCGCGCGCGGCTGACCCTTCTCTCGCGCGGCGACCAGTTCATCCAGCGCCTGCTGCGCCGCGTGGTTTTCCTCGGCGCGTGCGGGCAGGTGATTCCGGATCAGGCCGCCGAGAGCCAGGTGGTGGTCCGCCTCATCTGCGATGACCTCCTTGAGCACGGCGACCGAATCGGGATCACCGAATTCCTCGATCTGTTTGGCGTAGCGGGCAATATCGCGACTCTCTTCGATCTCCAGCCGGCGGAGAGCCAGCCCCGGGCCGCCAATGCGATTGGGCAGGGAACCGGCATCTCCCCTATCCGTACCGTCGTAGCGCGGTATCGATGCCCCCAGAGCGGTGAGCCGCGATCCCCACAGCTCGGCGTGATGCTTCTCGTCGCGTGCAAGGGTGCGCAGCGTTCGACGTCGCTGCGGGTCATGTTCTTTCTGGGCAAGGGTGTCGTACGTATGGTAACCGCGCATCTCCGCCTGCCAGTTGGCGGAGATCGCTTCGACGAGCTTCTGGTGATCGCGTGAATTCATGCTGGGCCGTGGACGTTCCGTGAGCCACTTCATTGTCGCTGAAGTATGCAGCGGCTCAAAGCTGAGCGTAAGAGATCAGTTGCGGCGGGTCCGGCTGCATCAACCTGCGTGACAGCTCGGCGAGAAGCGCCTCTCGCTCCGTGTTGCGGTGCTCACGAAGCCGGGTGGTGACCCGATCGAGATCGGCGTCGTTGTAGCCGGGATGGCAGCAGAGCTCGTACGTACCGCTTTTGGGGAGGGCCTGCAAAAGTTCGGCGAGGCTCTCCGCATCCAGGCTTCCGGTCGCGGAGATGGCTATCGTCCCATCGGTGGTCCGGATGGCGTGTGAGCGCAGCTGCGGAGCAGCGTCGTAGGCGGGTTTGAGCAGGGTTACGGCACGCACGGCAACGCGGCGCCGAGTTCCGCCCTGCGCCAGCGACTGGCTCCACGCTGGCTCAAACGCACTTCGGATTGCATGGATGCCGGTTCGCTCGGCGGCACCAAGCAAAGGGCGCCATACCGTGGGAAACAGATGCGTGTGCTTGTGCGTGTCCAGATGGGTGACACGGACGCCTGCACGCTGCAGCTTTTCGATCTGTGCGAGAGCTTCGCGCAGGATGTCCTCCGAGCGAACGCGTCCGGTAAATAGAGCCTGAAGGAAATGAGAGAGCCTGGGACGGAAGCTGTGGCGGTCTGGTCCGAGCAGGCTGCGGACAGAATCCGGCGCCGAGACCGGCATGCCGTCGGTAAGGACGATGTGGCAGCCAACGCCAAGGTTGGGGTGGGCACGGGCGACCAGGACGGCATCGTCAAAAGCCGGACCAGCTGCCATCAGGGTCGCGGAGGTCAGGACGCCGGCAGCGCTCAACTCGCCGATCGCGCGGTTGATCCCTGGTGTGAGCCCGAAATCATCGGCGTTGAGGATGAGGCGAGAGGGCATGGGGACTCGATTCCGGCGGCTTTCTAAGGCGCTGGAATCAGTATATTTTGCCGCTCAGCCCGTTGATTTCAGGGGCTGAATCTCTTAGAATGGGTGTTGGGCCGAGCGTGGGGCTTGGCGAGCCGTTGAGGGCAAGAGAAGTTCTACGGAAAGTTTCAGTTCGTAGCGTAAATAGTTGAGAAAGAAGGAATATAACTGATGGCGAAGCGTCGCGGAAATCCGAACTGGGGCAAGCCGGAGCCAATCGGCCCGGTGGTCCCGACTGTAACGTCGTTCGAACAGGTGGTGAAGGAGTACAAGCTAACGCCCGACCAGTACGTCCGTTCGACGCGTCTGCGGGAGTGGGCAAGGCGGAACAAGAACTCGAAGTATATTCCCGAGGCGCTGCTGGAAGCGTGGGGCTTTGAGATCGAGTCCACTCTGTAACTCTGCCGTCTCATAAAGTTGCGAGCGCCGCCTTCGGGCGGCGTTTCCTTTTGGCTGCCCGACTCATTCTGCTAGTCAGAGTGCCAAGCCCAGCCCTACCACGCATACGCGGCAACAACTTCGGGCGCGCCGGGAACCTGATTTTTGACCGTTGTGTGCAGCACCACTTCGACGTTTTTGTTCTCCCAGTTTTTGGGAAGCGACTTCGATAGCCTGTAGATGGCTTGCGGATTGGCGATGAAGTCGCCCGCGGCTCTGGTCCCTGAGTATCCGACTCCTGCGATGATCAGAACCACTTTCCCGTTCCAGTTATTCAGAACCCGGGCAACGATCCCGTAGGTCTCCGATCGATCGAAATTGGCAACCCATCGTCTTTGCGTGTCGGAGCGATCGATAATCGTGCTGTGGCCCTGGAATCCAAAGCGAAGGTCTTCAACCATCGTGAGTGTCCAGATGTTGTTATGCGCACCGATCAGGATCGTAGGATTCTGTCGTAAGTCGCCATACGTCAGATCATTGACGAATCGAATGTCCAGCTTCCGATGCTTTTGCGCCAGAATGTACTCAATGCTCGACAGCGCCCCGACATCTCCAATGGTGAGGTACGTATTCACCGAGGGGTTGATGTATTTGCTGTTGATCGGGGCATCTGGAGTCAGCGGGATGTAGGGATGGAGTCCCATCTCCTCGAAGGCGGTTTTGGGGTGCGTCTTGTAATACTCGTCCTCTCCCTCATTCGAGAGCTCGTACAAAGGATTGTTCCCCATTCCAACCAACACCGTATTGGAGTTGTCCAGAACCGGTGACCAAAACGAACGAAAAGCCTGCTGCTCCGGGGACGGAGAGTAATGCAGCACCACGATCGGTGTGATTGCCAAAGCGGCGGCCACCGGAATCCACCATTTTCGGAACCTTGCAGGCGAGGGCTGTGCGGTATGGACCTCGGCTCCATTCTCCGGCTGTGCAACGATCTGCTCCGCCACGAGGGGCAAAGGCTCCGGCTCTCGGACCGGATCTGCCGTCGCTGGATGCTGATGCCTGCTGGATCGCTCGAACACAGCTCGAAAGGAGCCGGAAGGAATCTGAATCAGGACAGTCTCATCCCGAGCCCCCTGATAATAAAGCGCAAGCCGTTTTCTCACCTCCGCCACACGCAGCCGCACGATCGGATCGGAGTTGGTGTCGTAGTCCGGAGGCCTGTCAAACAGGCTTGCGCCAATATTTCGTTCCTTCAGGGTCTCGCCATGGCCGGCGAGTGTCTCCAGTACCAGGAACTTCAGAATCTTCTGAATTTGCATGGTGGAGCGAAAGGGAGGACTCTGCAGGATGTCCGCCAGGGCCCTTCGGACTTCATCCGGAGGAACGGGATCGATCTCCGGCTGCCGGTCAGAGGCGGCCTGTTCCTTGGTCGTTTGGGCCACACTTGACTCCCGCCGAATGAAATTGAGGACGAACTCTGAGTAGTCGGTGACAGTACTGTACACCGGCTATCGGGTCTTGCAAACCCCAATCCTGAGAAAATAGCGGTGGCGGAAAAGACAGGATTAGCCCAAAGCAAACGATAAAGGTAGGGTTTGCACCTGCGGCTCCAGCGCCAGGCAGCCACGCGGTCGATCCTTGCGCTCCAGGTAGTAGGTCCTAAGTCGGGCAGCCGGCATGATGCGGCTCAAGGACACCTCATTTGGTCATTTACACGCTGAGGTACGGTGCAGTAGGGTAGTCGGAGTTCAACAGCGGTATGGATGTCTTGCTGAAGGTTCCAGGTTTTGGCCACGTGGCCTGGTGACCAGGGGGTTCTATGGGTGTCAACGGTCTTCTGCGCGCACGCACTATATGGGTGCGCATGTTTTTGTCGGTAACGATGGGCTGCCTCTGCGCAGGGTGGGCGGCACAGGCCGAGAACCCCCACGATGTGCAACCCGAGGTGCTGAGCAATCCTGAGGTGAGCTATGGAGCCGGCGCGACCAGCATTACGGTCCACGGAATGCGCAAAGGCCAAGCGGACGGGCCCAAGGTAGATCGTCCCCTTCGCCTGCTTGGCAACTCCAGTCACACCAAACCAGGTGGGGGTGGTGGCGGCGGCACATCCGATGGGGCCTTGCAGAGCGCGGCCTATGTCAGCGGCGGCAGCGTAGCTGCGCTCCTGAATTTCGAAGGGCTGGGCAAGGGATTCCCGAACTTTTCCGTAGATTCAGCGCCTCCGGATACCAACGGCGCAGTGGGCGCAACCCAGTATGTGCAATGGGTGAACGAATCGTTTGCCGTTTTTGACAAAGTGACGGGGAACACCCTGGCCGGGCCCATTCCTGGCAACCAGCTTTACCAGGCGTTGGGATCCACTCATCCGTGCGCGACGAACAACGATGGAGATCCGCTTGCCCTGTATGACAAGGTGAACCAGCGCTGGATTATGACGCAATTCTCGGTAACGAACGGGACCTCCGTGGGCTTCTGGCAGTGCATCGCGGTCTCGCAGACGAGCGATGCCACCGGCGCCTACAACGTGTATGCATTCCGGCAGCCGAACTTCAATGACTATCCAAAGTTTGGCGTATTCAATGGCGTCTACTTCGCGACGTACAACATGTTTCAGGGCAATACATTCGCCGGCGCGCGGGTATGCGCATACAACACCGCCGCGATGCTGACCGGCGCACCCGCCGCCGAGCAGTGCTTCCAGCTGTCGAACAGTTACGGCGGCCTTCTGCCAGCGGATGTGGATGGATCCACACAGCCGGCAGCAGGAACCAGTGAGTATTTTCTCGCCTTCGGGTCCAATAGCCTGCTGACCTGGCGGTTTCACGTCGATTTCTCCAATAGCGCTAACAGCCAACTCGCGGGACCTTATACGACCTCGGTCGCGGCATTTAGCGAAGCGTGCGGCGGTGGCACCTGTGTTCCGCAGTCGGGCACGACGCAGCAACTGGATTCCTTGGGCGACCGGCTGATGTACCGCCTCTCCTACCGGAAGTTTGCGGATCATGAGTCGCTGTTCGTGAACCACTCGGTCGCTGCGACCTCCAGCTACACCGGAGCACGCTGGTACGAACTGAGGCCGGCTTCCGGAGGCACCACCGGTGTCACCGTTCACACGCAGTCGACCTATGCACCCTCGGGCGGGCTGTATCGCTGGATGGGTTCGATTGCAACCGATAAGCTGGGCGACATAGCGCTGGGTTACAGCACTTCCTCGGGCACCTCCAGCCCGGCGATCCGGTTCTCCTACCGTACCCCGGCAGACAGCTTTGTCGGCCTCGGTTCGGAGCAGTTGATCCTCGCCGGCACCGGTTCTCAGACCAGGTCGCTCAACCGCTGGGGCGACTACAGCGCCATGACCGTCGATCCGGTGGACGACTGCACCTTCTGGTACACGAACGAGTACCTTACGGCGAACGGAACCTTCAACTGGCACACGCGGATTGCCTCCTTCCGGCTCAACGGCTGCCAATAACTGAGTAGAAGCGAAAAGCGGCAGATGCCTCAGGCGTCTGCCGCTTCTCTGCGTCTACGCCAGGTGAACGGCGTCGACATCCACGATGATGTTTCGGCGAGGGATACCGCGCTCTTCGGCATGGGCAAGCATTGCGCGCAGAGCCCGTCCCAGCGCCTCCCGCCGGTCTGCGCGGATAACGAAATGGAACCGGTAGATCCGTTTCAGCCGCGAGATCGGAGCGGCCGCCGGGCCGAGCACGCGCAATCCTTCGAGCCGCGTGGTCGAGAACCAGCGCCCCAGCAGCTGGGACCAGGCGGCAGCCTCCTCAAGAGCCTCGCTCTGAATCACCACATTGGTGAGCACGCTGAACGGCGGGTAGTGCATCCAGCGGCGGTATTCGGATTCTTTGTCGACGAAGCGCAGGTAATTATGCTCGGCGGCATAACGCACTGCGTAGTGCTCAGGATGGTAGGTCTGCACCAGCACCCGCCCGGGAAGATCTCCGCGGCCCGCCCGGCCCGACACCTGCGTGAGGAGCTGGAAGACGCGCTCGGCAGCCCGGAAGTCGGGCAGTCCAAGCGCGAAGTCTGCACCGACCACGCCGACCAGCGTCACGCCATGAATGTCGTGGCCCTTGGCGATCATCTGCGTGCCAACCAGCAGGTTGATCTCGCCCGAGTGAAGCCGAGTCAGCAGCCGTTCCATATCGGAGCGTCCCCGGACCGTGTCGCGATCCATGCGCCCAATACGCGCGCCAGGGAAGAGCTCCTGCAGCCGCTCCTCACCCTGCTGCGATCCTGCGCCCAAATAGTAGAGGTGTTCGGAGGAGCATTTCGGGCAGGTCTTCGGCACGCTCCGGCGAAAACCACAGTAATGGCACTCCAGCCGGTCGCCGGGGTGCGCGTGCAGGTCGGAGCCCGTCACCGGCTTGTGATAGGTCATCGCGATCGCACAGTTCTCGCACTCGATCTTTTCGCCGCATGAGCGGCACAGCACGGTAAAGGAGTAGCCGCGCCGGTTCAGCAGGATGATGACCTGCTCACCGCGATCAAGCGTCGCCTGGGTCTGCTCCACCAGACCGCGCGAGAAGATTTCTTCCCGGCCGGTTTCACGGAATTCGGTGCGCATGTCGACCAGCTCGACGGAAGGCAGTGGGCGGTTGGCCACACGCTCCAGCATCTCGATCCGCTGGTAACGTCCACGTTCGGAATTGTGCCAGCTCTCGAGCGAGGGCGTCGCCGAGCCAAGCACGACGACCGCATCCGAGTACTTCGCGCGCATCACCGCCACGTCGCGCCCGTGGTAGCGTGGCGTCTCCTCCTGCTTGTATGAGCTGTCGTGCTCCTCATCGACCAGGATCAGTCCCAGATTTGGAAGCGGTGCAAATACTGCGGAGCGGGTGCCCACCACAATGCGTGCTTCGCCACGGCGAATCCTGTGCCACTGCTCTGCACGCTCATCCGGCGTCAGGCCGGAGTGCAGCAGAGCGATTTGCTCTCCGAACGCCGCGAACATCTGCCCCGCCATTGCCGGTGTAAGGCCGATCTCCGGCACGAGCATCAGCGCGGATTTGCCCGCGTCGAGCGCGCGCTGCATGGCGGCGAAGTAGACCGTAGTTTTACCTGAGCCGGTAATGCCATAGAGCAGCAGCGGCTTGAATCCACCGTGCTGCATCGCAATAGCAATCGCCGAGAGCGCCTCCATCTGCGCCTCGTTCAGCGCATGTTCGTGGGCATGCTTCTTGCCATTGGAGGTGAGCCCACCCAGGTGAAACGCCTCCGGCGCATCTTGCATCGCCACCAGCCCGCGCTTCACCAGAGTGCCCAGCGTTGACTGCGGCACCTGAAGCTCGCGGAGATCGCGCAATCGCATTCTGCCGCCTGCTGCCGCTAGCTCTGCCAGAATCGCCGTCTGGTTCTGGTTCAACTTCGGGATGCGCGCATCGGGGACGAGCACTGCGATGCGTTCCGTCCGTCGGGCATCGCGCTCCTCAGCCAGCGCCTCGCGAGCGATCCATCTCTTCCGTACCATTCCGTCCAGCAGCGCCTTTCCCGCACGCGTAGCCGAGCGCACCGCGGAGGCTTTGGCGGACGTGCCATCCTCCAGGTAGTTGAGCACTGCGTACTCACGGTTCTGATCTTCAGGCACGAGCCGCGACCGCCGCGACGCACCATTCTGTGCTCCCTCATACAACACGCGCCGGCCCGTGTCCGTGATGGTATAGACAAACTGCCGCTTCACCTCGGCCGCCAGCGGCAGCATGCCTCGCAGAACCTCACCCAGTGGCGCAACATAATACTGAGCAATCCATGAAGCAAGGCGCATCAGGTCATCGGGAAGCAGGGCAGTGGCATCCAGCACCTGCTGGATGGGCTTCACTTCGATGTCTTCCGCAGGACACTCATCGTGGAGCCGCACCACAACACCCATTAATCGCTGCCCACTGAACGGAACCAGCACCCGTCCGCCGACCGCAGGCATTCGTCCGCTTGCCGCCTCCTCAGGATTGAGCGCGTAGGTGAACGTACGGTCCAGCGGGACCGGCAGTGCGACATCGCAGAAGGCGGGCATTCCATTCAAGAGTAAAGCCTTGGTTCACACAGGGGCGCCGTTCAGTCCTCCGGATTCGCCACTTACTGCAAGGGGGTACCCGTTCGCGCTGCGGGCCAGGCCAGCGCCGCACGATGTTATCCTGAACAGGTATCTGCACGATCTGCAGGGCCAATAATTCAGCACAATATGAGGTGTTTCAGCATGGCGACCGCGACCATTGACAAGGCAGGGCTGGGCAGCACAGCAGCGGATTACAAGGTGGCCGATATCGGCCTCGCGGACTTTGGCCGCAAGGAGATCGATATCGCCGAGAAGGAGATGCCGGGCCTGATGGCCGTCCGCGAGAAGTACGCCAAAGATAAGCCCCTTGCCGGCGTACGCGTGACCGGTTCGCTGCACATGACCATCCAGACCGCCGTGCTGATCGAAACCATGGTGGCGCTCGGCGCCGATGTGCGCTGGGCCAGCTGCAACATCTTCTCCACCCAGGACCACGCTGCCGCCGCTATCGCCGCCGCGGGCGTGCCTGTATTCGCCTGGAAGGGCGAGACCCTGGAGGAGTACTGGTGGTGTACCAACCAGGCGCTGAATTTCCCCGGCGGCAAGGGTCCGCAGCTTGTCATTGACGATGGCGGCGATGTGACTCTGCTGATCCACAAGGGCGTTGAGCTGGAGAAGGGCGACAAGTGGGTCGATTCGGCGTCCGGCTCGCACGAGGAGAAGGTCATCAAGGACCTGCTCAAGCAGGTGTACGCGGAGAACAAGACCCGCTGGACCGAGGTGGCGAAGAATTGGCGTGGCGTCAGCGAAGAAACCACCACCGGCGTGCACCGGCTCTACCAGATGATGGAGCAGGGCAAGCTGCTCGTTCCAGCCATCAACGTCAATGACTCGGTAACCAAATCGAAGTTCGACAACCTGTATGGCTGCCGCGAGTCGCTGGTCGACGGTATCAAGCGCGCCACCGACGTGATGATTGCCGGCAAAGTCGCGGTAGTCTGCGGCTACGGCGACGTCGGCAAGGGCTCCGCCGCGAGCCTGCGCGGAATGGGCGCGCGGGTCATGGTCACTGAAATCGACCCCATCAATGCGCTGCAGGCAGCCATGGAAGGCTACCAGGTCACCACGCTCGAAGAGACGCTCGGCATCGGTGATATCTACGTCACCTGCACCGGCAACGTGGACATCATCACCGTGGAGCACATGCGGCTGATGAAGGACCAGGCGATCGTCTGCAACATCGGCCACTTCGATAACGAGATCCAGATGGAGCCGCTGAACGCACTCGTGGGCAAGGGTGTTAGCAAGCTGAACATCAAGCCGCAGGTCGACAAGTACAGCTTTGAAGGCGGTCCCAGCATCTTTGTCCTCGCTGAGGGACGTCTGGTCAACCTGGGCTGCGCGACCGGCCACCCGAGCTTTGTCATGTCCAACAGCTTCGCCAACCAGACGCTGGCGCAGCTCGACCTCTGGAAGAACAAGGACACCTACAAGGTCGGCATCTACATCCTGCCTAAGAAGCTGGACGAAGAAGTAGCCCGCCTGCACCTGGAGAAGATCGGCGTAAGGCTCACGACACTCTCCAAGCGCCAGGCCGACTACCTTGGCGTGCCGGTGGAAGGTCCGTACAAAGCAGAGCACTACCGCTACTAATTAAGCATGGAAACGCGGGCGGCAGGGCAGAACATGCCTTGCCCCTATTTCCTTTTACGCTGAAAGTTCTCAGCTGATGCGACAGACTTTCGCCGCGTAATTCGAATAGGGGCAGGCGAGGTCGGTCGGCTCGCTCGCCCGCAGAATCACCCAGGAGACGCCCAACCCGCGTAGCCTACGCGTACTGCTCGCTCTCGAGCTCAGGCTCTGCTGCGCCCGCAGACCCGCCTGCCATAGGTCGGCGAGCTGGGGCGTGATCGACGCTTCGCCACCGTCTTTGGAGTAGTCGGGCAGAGCAGAGCGCAGAGCAATGGCGCGGAAGCATTGCGCGTCCTCACCCGGGGCGTGGATGTAGTCCGGATCGAGCGCGAACAGCGCATCTTTGGGCGTGTTGCTTCGCGCCCACTCAAAGGATTGCACCCACGGATTGGCATCGCGCTCAGCTGAGAGCTGAATGTGAGGAGTGGACGGAAAGGTGGCGCGGTCGCCTGCGAATATCGGTCCTCCAAGGAGCAGGACAGCCAGGGCAGGCCGCAGGATGCCGCGGTCGAGCAGATGCGTGCCCAGCAAAGCTCCAAGACGGAGGATCAGAACGAAGTA
>JAICMT010000343.1 GCA_025929125.1 Acidobacteriaceae bacterium
ACGGCCGGATCCGCGACGGGAAGAGCACCGGTAAATGCCGCATCATCGCCGGGGTTGGAATCGTTGCTGTCGACACGGGCGAGCAGCGCATTGCGAATGTCAGTGTAAGAGACCTCGACGAGATTGTTTCCAAAAATGTTGTTGGCCAGCGTTGTCGGACTGAAACTGTTGCCGTTGGCGTCTACGGTGTCAAAGCGCCAATTGACCTTCAGCGTGACGTCGCCTGCGCCAAAAGTCGTCAGTTGGGCGGAGAGAAAATTCTCCACTGCCGCAACTGCATCCTGGTACGCCTGAGAACTGCTGCTGCTGGTGACGGTGCTGTCGAAGTTATTCTCGAATATAAGTGCCATGACGACTCTCCCCGCACAAAATTTAGCCGATATTCCCCGGATCACCGGTTTTGCGAGACCATGATCCGCTCAATCGGCGCGTTCCGCAACAAAAAGCGCTTAGCTGAAACTCAGCGTGGAAGAGTGGTTCTTCCGCAGTTTCGGTGCAGATGGGGCGTCGTTGGAGCTTGTCGGACTGACAGACGGTACTCACGCAGCGTGAAGAACACGGCTGCGCAGCAGGTCGAATTTGGCGCGGCCGTACGCCTGCCGCTTCAGCAGTTTCAGTCGGTTGATCTGGCCCTCGACGGGACCATTGCTCCACGGCTGCGACAGGGCGGCCCGAACCGCCGCAAGATCGCCGGTAATTCCGGTAACAAAGCCGTGCAAGGCCGTGGTTTGCGCAGCCGTCAGCCAGGCCTCGAACGCAGACGCATCCCGCTCGCGCAGAATGCGGTCGAATTCATTGATTGCCGCTGCCGCGGCGCGGATCTCGGGCGCGAGAGCAGTCAGTGTCTCGACAAACTGTCGATCGGCTCCTGTCAGCTCCCCGGGAGGCGTGGTGAGCAGGCGTGCCGCGCGTCGGCTTGAGGGCACGCGCCAGGACGGCAAAGGGGCATGTCGATCTCTGCCGGCCGTATCAAGGCTGCGGCGCCGGATGGCCCACCGCCGGACGATGTCGTACCCGCCCTTGAACCCCTGATCGCGCAACTCGCGCCACAGCTGGGCACTGTTGTGGCACCCCTCGGCCCAGCGCCGCTCCACGTACCCCAGATGCCGATCGAGCACGCTCGACCCCGGAGCGCGGCGGTACACCGGTGCCTCGCCGGCACGTAACCAGCGGCGCACGGCGTTGCGCGCCACGCCCAGGCGCCGCGCAATACGGCGGATCGGCATGCCCGCGCGATGCAAGCGAGCCACCTCTTCATAGCGCGCCTGCCGCTGCTCGCGCCGCTGCGCCCGTTGCCGTTCGCGTTGCGTGGCCGCCCGTTGCTTACTTGGCGGCGACGACAGGACAGCCTGCGGCAGGCAGAGCCGGGCGGCTTTACGCAGAGCGCCGGAGTGCCGGTCGAGCACGCGGCGTAGCGCCTCGGACGCATTCACCATCAGGTGCCAGCGGTCGGCGACCTGGATTGCCTGCGGCGCGCCCGCGCGGATGCCCTCGGCGTAAGCGCCCGCACGGTCGCGGCTGACGACAGCAACATTCTTGCCGTGCTGCCGCAACCAGGAGGCCAATGTCTCGCCGGTACGGTCCGGCAGCAGGTCGATAACCCGGCGGCGTTCGAGATCGCAGATGATGGTGCCGTAGCGCTGGCCGCGCCGCCAGGCCCAGTCATCTACGCCGAGAATGCGCGGCGGTGGCGAAAGGGCGATGCCGCTCGCGCGGACCAGCCGCAGCAGGGTATCGCCGCTGACCGGCATCGCCAGCCGGCCAGCCAGTCTCGACCCCGCCTCGCCGCCAAGGGCAAGGCCGATCTGCTGCTGAATTTCGCGCAGCCGCACGGTGCGCCTTGCCTTGGGCCGCGCAATGTCCAGGCGTTCGGCAAAGATGCGGCGCCGGCACTCGAGGCTTGTGCAACGGAAACGCCGGGTGCGGACTTGCAATTCGACAACGCGCCCTTGCCACGGCAAGTCGGCCAGACGTCGCGAATAGAAGCTATGAACGCGGGTGCTCGTGCCGCCGCACAAGGGACAAGCGACGCTGGCGCTGCGCGAGCGCGCAACGAGGAGGATGCGATCAGGGGCGGGCAGAAGCCGGTCAACCGTCAACCCGGACGGGATCAGCGATAACAGCGAGTGTGGAAGCAGGACGGGTCACAGAAGGAAAAGCGGATCTTGCCAATATAGGCATTCGAGCCGCATCGTTCATCGACCTGCACCGAAACTGCGGAAGAACCGCGGCTGGGTGCTGATTTACAGTCTTGACCACCATCGCTGACAGCGCCGCCTGTACGTGCCGGGTCTCCAGCAGAACAGCCTCCAAGCCCGCCCCGGTGAGGCCGGCATGCAGCCACTGCGACAACGGGCCGGCCTCCAGCCCGATCCGTGTCACCGCAAGGCCGAGCCCGCGGAACCAGGCGACCAGCGCCTCCGGCTCGCTCGCCACCTTGGGGTCACCTGACGATCTGTTCAAAACTGCACGTTAAGCAGGATTGATGCCGCTCTTGTGAGAGTGTCTGGGAGGCGGGATCGCGGTAAGCGGGTGCCTGCATGGCAGCGGCAGTTTGTGGACGGCAGCTTCGCGCGCGTGTTCTTTTATAGACGGCACTTACAGGCGGACTGCCCGATGCTGGGCGACAATCCGTGAGACGGTAGGCTGGCTGACATTGTAGAGGCGCGCCATCTCGGCGCCGGACTTCCTCCCGGTGATGACACTCTCGGCGATTTCGCGCCGTTTGGCGGCATCGAGCTTCTTGCGTCGACCACCGACGCGACCCTCGGCCCGGGCGGCGGCGAGGCCGGCCGAGGTCCTCTCCCGGATCATTGCGCGCTCGAACTCGGCGAAGGCCCCGACCATTTGCATCATCATGCGGCCGGCTGGGGTGTTGGTGTCGATGTTCTCCGTGATCGACAGGAAGCCAGCACCCGCCTGAGCAATCCGCTCCATGATATGCAGCACGTCCTTTCGCGAACGGGACAGGCGGTCGAGTGTCCACACGACGACCGTGTCTCCTTCGCAAATGGTCCAGCATGCGGTGCAGCTCGGGCCGGTCCCAACGGCCGCCC
>JAICMT010000443.1 GCA_025929125.1 Acidobacteriaceae bacterium
CGAGTCGGCTGAGACGGTGCACCCGAGCACGTTTCCAGACGCCCGCTATTCCGGTGCCCGTCCTGTAGGCACCGCAATTTACTACCTGCTGGAGCACGACAGCTTCAGCGAGATGCATCGCCTGAAGTCCGATGAGCTTTTTCATTTCTATTGTGGCGACCCGGTCGAAATGCTGCAGTTGGCGGAAGGGAGTGCCGGCCAGGTTCTCCGCCTCGGGCCAAATCTCCAGCAAGGCGAGCGACCGCAGGTCATTGTGCCTCGAAATGTATGGCAGGGTTCCAGGCTTGTACCGGGCGGCTCCTTCGCGCTGCTCGGGTGCACTGTCATCCCGGGGTTTGACTTTGATGATTATGAAGCCGGGGATCGAACTCAACTTGCACGCCAGTGGCCGGAGCATCGGGCTCTCATTCACGCTCTGACACGGCCCATTTCAGCTGGCATCTAGACCTCTCTGACACGAAAGTAGCAGCGGCATCCACTTTCGTTCCTCCGCAAAACCTAATGCAGGCGCTTGCCTGTCCCGATAGGGAAATCAAATGCCTCCGGTGCATCGGAGTGGCTGCAATAGCGTTCCGGGGCCGGGGCAACTTGAGGACTAAACGGGAGAAGTGAGATGACCAATCGTTTGAAGAATATGTTCGTTGCGTTTGCCAAGGATGAGTCTGGTCAGGACCTGATCGAATACGCGCTCGTGGCCGGCTTGATCGCGCTGGGCGCAATTACTGCCATGACCGGCCTGAGCGGCAAGATCGGCAACGCATTCAACACCGTCGGCAACAACCTGACCAACAACATCTAACCACCCATTCCTTTTCACAACGCAATTGGCCGATGCGGCGAGGCACCTGCTTCGCCGCCTCTGACCAGCTTCATCTTTCCCAGCGCCGTCCGATCCCGGAATGGCCGAGCTGTAGGTGTAAATCGGATGGACTCCTTAGAACTACAGGTACTTTTTGCAGGCGCCGCAACGGCATCTGCCTGTGTCGCGTCTGTATTCGACCTGCGCGAACGCCGCATTCCCAACTGGGTGACCGGGCCTGTGCTGTTGGCTGGCGTGGCCGCACATACCTTCACAGCACATTGGAAGGGATTGGCTGAAGCTGCAGCCGCAGCACTCGTGGGCGGCGCGATCTTCCTGCTCTTTCACATGGCTGGCGGCATGGGCGCCGGAGACGTGAAGCTGATGGCCGCGTGTGCGGGCGTGATCGGACTCTCAGCTTTGGGAACGCTGATGATTGCTACGGGCATTTTGGGCGCGCTGTTTGCCCTCTGTGTCAGCGTATTCCGCGGCGTCTTCCGCCAATCACTCGCGAACACCTGTGCGGTACTGGCGCACCACAGCACGCAAGGGCTTACCCCGCATCCGGAATTCAATTTGCGCAGGGGAACAGGCATCCGGCTTCCATTCGCGCTGCCAATCGCCGCCGGCTGTGCATTCACTCTGGCGACTCTGCTGGTGCATCCATGAACGGTAAACGCATTTTGATTGCGCTGCTGCTGGCTTTTGGCGTCTCTTCGCTGTCTTGTTGGTTCGTCGCGCGCAAGCTGGTTGTCTCCGCCGCCCCGGCGAGAGTGCCGGACCTGCCCATCGTCGCTCCAGCCCGGTCGATTCAGCCCGGCGAGGTGCTAAGGCCCGAAGACCTGAGCATCGTAAGCTGGCCAGGCAACCACCCCGTCGAGGGCGCGCTGACTCGAACTCAGGATGCTCTCGGACGCCAGGCACTCTTCCCGATCGGCAAGGGAGAACCGCTGATCGATCGGGACCTCTCCGCGCCCGGCTCCGGTCCCGGACTCGCCAGCGAGATCCCGGACGGCATGAGGGCGGTAACGCTGCGATCGGATGAAGTCGTCGGTGTTGCCGGATTTATCATCCCGGGCTCTCATGTGGATGTTTTGGTTACCTACCACATGGCTACGAATCCTGAGCCCATCACAGCCACGGTTCTCCAGAATGTAATTGCGCTAGCGGCAGGCCACGAGATTCAGCCGGATCCCACAGGCAAGCCAGCCGACGTGACACGAGTGACGCTGCTGCTGAGCCTGGAAGACGCACAGCGAGCCGTGCTTGCGAGCTCGCAGGGGCAGATTCATTTTGTGCTCCGCAATGGAGCGGACCACAGCGATAGCGGAATTGCGCCCGTGCAGCTCTCTCAACTCACCGGCCACGCTGCACCCAGCCCTGCGCCGAGACGAGCCGTTCCAGCCGCGCCTCAGCCGGTACACCATTCGGTAGAGATTGTCCT
This sequence comes from Acidobacteriaceae bacterium, assembly GCA_025929125.1. Taxonomy (GTDB): domain Bacteria; phylum Acidobacteriota; class Terriglobia; order Terriglobales; family Acidobacteriaceae; genus Edaphobacter. The sequence continues at coordinate 2,244 of JAICMT010000443.1, forward strand.
TGCCGGATCGCAGAACGCAGGTACATCCAGATGAATCGCTCCACTCACTCCCTCACCGTCCGCAGAACCACAGCGGCAGTCGCACTCCTCGGGCTGACGCTGTGGCCCGCGACGGTACGAG
>JAICMT010000098.1 GCA_025929125.1 Acidobacteriaceae bacterium
AGCCCGAAACCTACTTCGATATTTTGCGCTGTATCTCGCAGTCAGTGGATCTGGATCTATTTTTCATCACCATTTCCTTAGCGTCAGACTAGAAATAGCCTTGGTTTGCCTCGCCCTTTTGGGCTTGTTTACCTTGACCAGCACGCGCCTCTCGCGTTCCCGTTGACTCGAAGTTGTCAGGCATTGGGACCGCTTTCGGCCAAAAACGCCGTGTCAAGCCCTCTCACTCCCTCAAATCCTGATAACCCCAATCGTGAGAACTCCTTAGGCCAATAATTTTGATGTAACACGAGTTATGCTCGACTTGATATCCTTAACTTAGGTGGAAAAAAGCCCTGCACTCAAGCCGGGCTTTTTATGACTGGCGCTGAGAACGGCTAAGCCAACCCATTCAATGCAAACACTTTAGTCCAAGAGCCTTAGATTCAAGACTCTACGAACATACCAGTCACGCATGTAGCTCTATCCAGAGACTTTACGCAAAATAGGTATGGGGGGAGGGGGGTACCCCCTGAAGTGGTGCGCCCGGAGAGATTCGAACTCCCGACCCTTTGGTTCGAAGCCAAATGCTCTATCCAGCTGAGCTACGGGCGCACTTTGGGGATGCTACAAACCAGCCTTGGCGACCGAGGGCTGCACCGGCGTGGGCGGAGCGACATCCTCCGGCACCGGAATCAGCGCAACCGTCTCCACGATGTCCAGCCCGGCGCGGCGCAGCAACTGGTGCACAACTGGTCCGGAGAGCCGGCTCGCGTCGTACTCAACCCTCACCGTCTTCGCCGCCTCATCAAACCGCAGTGCCCGGATGCCGTACACGTCCCGCACCTTGGAGAGGGCAAGCATTGCCTGCTCCGAAGGAGGTGTGCCATATCGAAACAGCACGTCAAGCTGAGTCATACTGCTGATTCTATCAGCGCACCGGTTAGAGCTTGCTCAGATAGTCCATGATCTCCGGACTGACCCAATTCTGGGCGGAAACGAACTTCCGGCGCAGCACGCCATTGCGGTCGATGACATAAGTCTCGGGAATCTTTACCGTGCCGTACATGTGCGGGATCCGGAACGAGGGATCACGCACCGAGACGAAGTCCACCGGGTGCTCGGAAAGGAACTGCCGGTACGCCGCGTCGTCCTCGTCGGCGCTGATGGCCACCACGGTGATCTGAGGCATGCGGCGCTGCAGCTCAACCAGGGTAGGAATCTCATCAATGCAGGGGATGCACCAGCTGGCCCAGAAGTTCAACACCACAATCCGGCCGCGAAGCTTGCTCAGGTCCAGCGACTGCCTTCCATCCGAAACCGTGAACTGTGGCGCCGGACTGCCGATCCGCCCCGGGCGATCACCACGGTCGCAGGCCGTCGCCGAGAGTGCTACCACACTCAAAAGCACCCACGTGAACCTGCGCCGGGTAAATTTCAACTTTCTGCCTGCCTGCCTTCTCTCCGGCACGTTCACTCCTCGTCTTCCTATAATACGAACCTGTGAGCGAGCAGACATCGGTTGACCAGGCGGCAAGCAGCGAATCTGCAGCTTCCCTGCGGCTCTCGGTCGTCATTCCGGCCCGAAACGAGGCCCGTTGGCTGCCCGCCTGCCTGCAATCGCTGCTCTCACAGTCGGACCGCGGCTTCGCCTTGGGGCAACAGTGGGAGCTGATCGTGGTGGATGACGACTCCTCCGATGCGACCGGCGATCTAGCTCGGGAGGTCGCTGCAGTTCATCCCGGAGTTACGGTCCTAGCTGCGCCGCCGCTCGGTCCCTCCGAGCGCGCCGGGATCACCGGCAAGAACAACGCCTGCTGGGCAGGTGCGCAGCAGGCTCGGGGCGCATGGCTGCTCTTTACGGATGCGGACACCGTGCATGAGCCCGGAGACCTTTCGCGGGCGCTGCACGAGGCCGAGAAATACAAAGCGGCGCTGCTCTCGTATTCGCCGCGCCAGATCGTCATCGGCTTCTGGCAGCATGCGCTGATGCCGCTAGTGTTTTCTGAGCTGGCAACGGTCTACCCGCCGAAGCAGGTTTCAAACCCAGCTTCCCCGGTCGCTGCAGCCAACGGACAGTTCCTGCTGATCCGCCGCGACGTCTACTTCGAGTTGGGTGGACACCGGCTCGTGGGCAAACAGGTTTTGGAGGATGTGGCACTTGCGCGAGCAGTCAAGCGCGGCAACCACACGATCCGTTTCCGCTACGCACCAGAAGCGCTCTCCACCCGAATGTATGCGAACACGGGAGAGATGATCGAGGGATGGACCAAGAACCTGCGGCTGCTGTTTCCGAGGCCGCTTTTTCTCGCGGCTATGCGCATGCTCGAATTTTTGCTGTTCTTTTTTCTTCCGCTCACTGCCCTGGCGTTTCCTGGCCTGCTGTCTTGGCAGCAAGCAGCTATCCTTCTGGTATGGCTTCGCGCCTGCTGGGGCTTTTACCACCGTGCCCTGCGCGCTCATTTTCCAGCTGCAGATACCGCCATTTCTATTCTCGCGGTTCCGCTATTCGCATGGCTGCTGGTGCGGAGCGCAACCAGCAGGACGGTGGAGTGGAAGGGCCGCCGCTACAGCAATTTCAGCTGATGTTTTCCAGGCCGTTGTAACCGTTTGAATTGTGCAACATCTAATTAGCAGGCGATCGGATACCACGCATGGTGCTTCTTACCCGCAAATCTGAGTTCTCCTCAGCCCACTATTACTGGAACGAAGAGTGGTCTGCTGAGGAGAATCAGCGTGTCTTTGGCCGCTGTGCCAACCGCAACGGACACGGCCACAATTACACGCTCGAGGTAACGGTGGCCGGCGAGGTCGACCCCGTGACCGGATTTGTAGTCGATTTGAAGCAGCTGAAGGAGATCCTCGAAGACGAGGTCCTGCGCGTCTATGATCACCGCAATCTCAACCTGGAGGTCCCGGAATTCGCAACCCGGATTCCGACGACGGAGAATATCGCGATCTCCATCTGGGAGCGGCTCGAGGGAAAGATTCCCAACGCCCAGCTGCACCGGGTTCGGGTATATGAAATGCCGGACCTGTTCGCCGACTACTACGGAGAGCGATGAGCCAGACGATGAGAGACAGCTCGAGCAATTCGCCAGCTCCGCGCGCGTATCTTTCGCGGCGCTACCGTCTGAGCGCCTCGCACCGCCTGCACACCGAGGCGTTTACTCCGGAAGAGAACCAGTCGGCGTATGGCAAGTGCAATAACCCGCACGGCCATGGCCACAATTACGTGGTCGAGGTAACCTTCGCAGGCTCGGTGGATCGCGCAACCGGGATGGTCTGTGATCTCGGCGCACTGGACGCATTTGCGCGGGAGCGGCTTCTCGACCGCTTCGATTGCCGGAACCTGAACACGATGCCGGAGTTTCAGGCGTGTGTTTCCACTACGGAGAACTTCACGCGCGAAGTTCACCGCATCTTTAGCGCATTTCCGCAGGCAGAACTGACCGGCATCCGGATCGAGGAGACCAGCAACAATTCCTTCGAGTCCCACGGAGCTGACTCCAACCGAAAGGCTGAACGCATATGAGCCCACCCACTGCGCCAGAGGCCGTCTCTCTCGCCTCCGCCTCCACTCAGGATCTGTATCACGAACTGCTCGTGCGCCTTGGGGAGGACCCGACGCGCGACGGCCTGATCGATACGCCCAAACGGATGGACCAGGCGATCCGGTTTTTGACGCGCGGCTACACGCAGGATGTAAGTGCGGTTCTGCACAACGCGCTCTTCGATGTCGAGTACGACGAGATGGTGATCGTTAAGGACATCGAGTTCTTCTCCATGTGCGAGCACCACATGCTGCCCTTCTTCGGCAAGGCGCACGTCGCGTACGTTCCCAACGGAAAAGTGATCGGGCTCTCGAAGATTCCGCGGCTGGTGGACGTGTTCGCACGCCGGCTGCAGGTGCAGGAGCGGCTGACGACTGAGATCGCCGACGCGATCGACGAGGCGATCCTTCCTCAAGGCGTCGCGGTCATTCTCGAGGCGCAGCACCTCTGCATGATGATGCGCGGTGTGGAGAAGCAGCACTCCGCGACCGTTACCTCTGCTATGCGCGGAGTCTTCAAATCGCAGCAGCAGACGCGCAGCGAGTTTCTCTCCCTGGTACGGAAGGCGGATCACTTCTAGGCCGCTGAGCAGAAGAATGCCCCACAGCTCATCAAGGTGGGGCATTTCTGTTTGCTCTGTTCGGAAGGATCAGGCCGGTTGCAGTTGGCGCTGAAAGAACGACCGCTCGTCGGCACTGGGACCCCAGCTTGCAGGTACCGGCACGTCCAGCATGCGCAGGTACACGCCGAACTGCCCGCGATGCTGATACCAGTGGTTGAGCATGATGTTGCGCAGGAACGCCAGCCGCGGCATTGCAGCTACCTCCTCCGTACCGTTCAGAATTCGCCAGGTTGCGTTGATCGTAGCGTCATCATACCCGCCCAGCACTTCACGGACCGTGGCGATGCTCTCATCGAATTTGTCCAAAATCTCCTGCTTACTCGAAGGCTGAACGTGATTGAAATCCGGTACCTGGATCTCGTTCTGCTGGCTTCCACGGCACACACCGCCTGGCACGAATGCCAGGTGATACGCCAGTTGGCCCGCCGTCATCGACTTTGAGTGCGGTTTCCAACCGAGCTTGTCTTCCGGTAACCGCTCCAGGTACTTGCGTGTCACAGGCGCCTGCGATTCAAACTCCGCGAGTAATTGCTGGGAAATAGACACAGTGTTTCTCCTTATTTTGGGCTTCAGACAGCTGCAGGTAGATTGGACGTCTTCAGGCGCGCCTGGATTCAGCCCGTTTTTTTGCTTGCTGGTTCATGAAGCTCCAGCCCTCACCCAGCCCCTTACGATGCGTTTCCGGGATCAGGCCGAAACCGGCGTGACAGAACCGGATCACCGTCTCGTCGCCCTCCTGACTGAGGCGGTACTGCACGTTGTTCCATACCGGATAGGACATGAATAACGGCCCACTGATCTCAAGCAGTGCATCGCGCTTGATCGCCTGCACATGACCCCAGAAGTGACCGTTGTTGTCACCGAGGTCGCGATACCAGCGGCCACCCGGCCAGGCTTCGAGCTTCATGGGCATCGGTGTTCCGTCGGGATGCTCATTGCCGGAATCCAGCTGCTCGAGCAGTGCCGCGAAGGTGGTGGAGAGGGGAGCGCGGACGCGGATCTCCTGTGTGATGTTCAGTGTCATCTCGTCCAAAGCTGCGGGTGCTTCGATCATCGGCTCCTCCATGATGGCTATGTGTTTTCGCGTGCGGCAACTGCTTCGGCCCGCTGCTTGACGCGGTTGAGTTGCTGGCTCCAGTACTGCTCGAATCGGGATGCCCAGTCGTGCAGCGGCCGAATGGCCTGAGCATTGGTGCGGTAGAACTTCTGACGGCCCTGGCAGCGCATGTGCACCAGGCCCGTCTCTCGTAGCACGCGCAGATGCTTTGAGACGGACGGCTGATCCAGCTCGAGCCCGATTACGATTTCGCTCACCGGACGCTCCCTGCGGGCGAGGAAGGTGAGGATCTCGCGTCGGCGGGGCTCCGCGACTGCGTTGAAGATATCCGAGGTGGTAGCGGCTCGCGGCATAGGAGTACATTAGATGTCTATATAGGAATATGTCAAGTAGGTGACCGGTATACCGATTAAGTTGGGTCGAGAATCAGATGGCGATGTTCAGATGGCGATATTCAGACAGCGGCGTCTGCGATCAGTGTTCCCTGGTGGTACACGATCTTCCAATCCCCCGCTGTCCGCCTCCAGATAGTGGCGCGCCGGCTCTTTCTGGTGCCGTCCTGCACTAGCTTGTAAGTCAGCAGATACAGGTCCGGCGCCAGGCTTTGACACCGAAAGTCCGTGGTCTCCCAGCGATCCTCAAATGAGGCGGAATAACGCTCTTCCAGCACCCCCAGCACGAAGTCCCGCGTGTACTCCCGCCCGGACGCGCCCACCTCGCGGAACTCGGGATCCATCATCGCTTCGAATTTGGCCCGTGTTCGTCCGAACTCCGGGCGATGAAAGATCGGCTCGCGGGCTGCGAGCTCCGCCAGGACCGACTCGTGCTCGAATTCCATCCCCATGCTCACAAAGATACAATCGCGGAGGTGGGCTTTTTGGGGACAAGTAAAGCAGAACAGCAGAAACTGGTGCGCAGATGAATGGACTTCTCGTTCTGGATAAGCCCGCCGGCATGACCTCGCATGACGTCGTCGACATCGTCCGCCGCGCCGTCGGGGAGCGGTCGGTCGGCCATCTGGGTACA
>JAICMT010000222.1 GCA_025929125.1 Acidobacteriaceae bacterium
AAGGCCTGCTCCACCCCGTGAACGCCAGCCGTATTCATGAGGCCCAAGCCTAAAGGCCTGCTCCACCCCGTGAACGCCAGCCGTATTCATGAGGCCCAAGCCTAAAGGCCTGCTTAACCCTGTGATCGCCAGCCGTATTCATGAGACCCAAAGCCTAAAGGCCTGCTTCGCCCGTGACCGCGATCAATATTCATGGGGCAGGAGGCTCCCGCCGGACAGAACCGGCTTGCAATCGCGGGCTATATTCGCATATTATTCGCTATGGCCAGAATTCGAGTCGAGATCGACCGGAACGAGATTCTAGAGGCGATACGGCGGGCGGCGGAGAAGCTGGGGCGGCCGCCGCATCGGGGCGAACTGCCGCGAGTGGCGGGGATCAGCCATTCCGTGGTGCTGAAGCATTTTGCCAGTCTGCGCGATGCAGTACGGGCGGCGGGACTGGAGCCAAGCCGGCGCGGGCTGAAGGTGGCGGCGGAAGACCTACTCAAAGATTTTGCGCGAGTGGCGGAGGAACTGGGGCGGGCGCCGAATCGGAATGAATATGTACGGCATGGGGAGTATGCGGCAGGAACGTTTTACGCAAAGTTTGGATCGTGGCCGGCGTTACGAGAAGCGTACAGAAATACTTACCGCGGAGGCGCGGAGACGCGGAGAAAAACAGGGGAGGGTGACCGCGAATCAATGGCAAGCGGGGACAGGTCAACGCGAACAGAAGATTGGCGCCAGATTAACGCAGATCAACACAGATTGGATCTTGAAGGGGAATGCAGAGGCAGATCGGCACAGGCAAGAGTGCCTGTGCCACACAACTCCGAGGACGCCCTTGGTCAAGCGATACACGAGTCGGACAAGGCAATTGCGTTGCAGTGGGCGGGAGCGATGACAGCGCTTCCGGGAGAGCTCAAGGGAAAGCGTCGAGTGACGGATGCGGTGTGCGCGATGATTGTGAACACGCTGATCGGGGCCGAGAATGACTGGCAGGGACAGTTGAGCCGCTATCTGGGGAATAGCAATCAGCATTCAGCACTCAGCAATCAGCCCCAAGACGGAATTGGCAAAACCGAAATTTCTAAAACCGGACGGGTTATGGCGGGGGTGAATGGGCAAGGCACAGCAGCACTGGCGCGGGTGAATGGAGGCGTGACGAGCGGCGGAGTGATCGATGATGAGCGGCCGGTGATGGGGCCTCCGTTTTATCCGTGCGCGCTGAGCAATGCGCCGGCCAATGAGATGGGCGTGATGATTCTGTTTGGCATGCTGGCGGGCGAGTTGGGATTCCAGATTGAGGCGGTGCAGGGAAGGTATCCGGACATCGAGGCCAAGCGCCAGATCCAGCCGGGCAAGTGGCAGCGGGTGCGGATTGAAGCGGAGTATGAGAGCCGCAACTTCGCGCAGCACGGGCATGATCCTGAGGAGTGCGACATCATCGTGTGCTGGCGGCACAACTGGGTGAAGTGTCCGAAGCATATCGAGGTGATCGAGCTGAGCGGAATCGTAGATCGGGTGATCGGGCCATCGGGTGATCGCGCGTGATCGGAAAGAGGATGCGCTTCGCGCGATTTGGATCGTTCGACTCCCGGCTGCGCCGCTCGCTCAACGATGACAAGTCGAAGTGCGGCGATTTCGCGCCGCACATCTTTACTCACCACGGAGACACGGAGGCACGGAGAACAGCAAAGCAACATCGCCGCAGATTAACGCGGAATCGTGGATCGGGTGATCCGGTGATCCACGGCTACGCCGGGACGGGTCGGGTGATGCCACCCCAAGAAGCCAAATGCGGGCTTCTCGGGGACCCCGGTGATCGGAACTTCATACCGCTGATGGCGCTGATCGCACTGATTTTCACTGATCGAAAGTGACACTCAGGCTGCGTCTGATTCCTGTCCTCTCTGTTCCTCAAGCGTATACACAGCTTCCGGTGCTTTCTCCAGTCGTTCCTGCGGTATTGGCTTGCCGCTTGCGTCGGAGAGACCGTAAGTTCCTTCCGCTATTTTCTGCAGCGCGCGTTCGACGGCCCTCAACCGATTCTCTGTGACCTTGTGCAGCGCCTGGTCAGTTTGGCGCTCGGTGGCGATCTCGCCCCGGTCGCCGGTGTCCAGAACGCCATTGCCGGTTACATCCTGCCTGTCACGCTCGGCGGCGACGGCAGAGCCCGCTTGAAGTTCTGCACGCAATGCTTCAAGGCGTTTCCGCTGTTCCTCAACAAAGTCTTTGCTCAACCCGGCGTTTTCATCTGGCATGATTTCCTCCCTGCTGACATTTTATGTCCCAATCGTGTACCGGCGGCGTTCTTCTTGTGGACTCCGCCCTGGAATTCAACCACAAAGGACACGAAGGACCACAAAGCTCAACTTCCGGTGGAATGATGACGCAGTACTGAACGGAAGAACTTATGAGGAGATGCCGATCGCTGCTGCCGCGCAGCAATCGGCGTGAGCAGGGCGGGCTATCCGCGAGGCTTTGAATACTGATCTGCGCGCTCCGGCTCCGCCTGCGCGCGGGCCGACGGCAGTGAGGTACTTATTCTTTTCGTTGCTTTACCCGGCACTTACGCGTCGGTCGCAAGACCACCCCGACCGGCCAACACCGGGCCGTTCGGGGACCCCGGCACGCTCCCTCCGCGTCGTACCTCGTTCCCTGCGGGAAGTCAGACCTGAAGGTCTGACCTGATCAGCCGTCCCGCTGACGCGGGACTGGTTTATCGCTACGCGGATGATCAGCGATGGCGCGGTACTGTGAGGTTCTCGGTCTCCGCGGCTCTCCTTGCGGTCGATGAGAAACGCCCTCGAAAATGCAACCGGGAGCGACGAAGGTCTAATTCTCGCTAGCTACCAGCGCTGACAGGCGCGGCTGATAATAGCCCGGTACGCAGCGCGAGCTGAGCGAGAGCGAAGCGATTACGTCCCGTCTGTCACCTTGGGTTTCAATTCCGGTATGGATCAATAGCTCTTTTAGTGATTGCTGCGTTATTCGCGACTGCGCCATTCTTTGGCGACGACGAACTTGAACTCTGGTTTAAATATGTCTTTGCCTGCCACCTGCCTGAACTCACCTGCCAATGTGAACCGCGCATGGTACGTGCCGTACGAAGCGCAACATTCCGGGTCGTGAGGTGCGTAGATTCCTGCTTCGCTGGTGAAGCCACCGTTTTCAAAGCGGTAAGATGTGTTGCGAAGCTCCTCGCCGGGGTTCAGCAGCTTCGGCTTGCTCGCTTCCTCAAAAGGGATCAGGAAAAGTTGATCGTCACTCGAGATCGAGTACACATCGTGGAGCACAGCGCCGGCTGAGCCCGCGAACCGTTGCTGGATATAAAGGAAGCGCATACCGCTCAGAACAATAAAGCTCTGTTCGAACTCAATTTGGGAATCCAATCGGTCATTGACAATGCCGGCATCAGATTCAAACACCTTTAAGATCTTCTGGCGGTCGCCATGCTCCACCGCAATTACGATTCGATCATCGTTCAGGCTGTATTCGGCCGTGGGCTTTGCACGATAGTGCACGGCGAGAAGCTTCTTAGGGACAGGATGACAGGTGATCTCTTCCTGTTGAATTTCAATCAACTTGCGCGGCACAGGGTGGTTCGAAACCGCTGGCATATCCTGTGCCAGCTCTGAGCGAGTGACGATATCCCCTTCGTTCTGTGCGGCTGTCAGCCGAACGAAACCCACCAGTACCAGGCAGGCAAGCAGGTATTTTGTTCGCATTGGTTCGCAGGATTGTAGCCCAAAAATTCAGCCAAACAAAAAGAGGGCGCCACGCGGGCGCCCTCTTTTTTTGTCGTTTATCGTTGGAAGTAGTTTCGGTTCGCGCCGTCAAAACGGCCCGACTTCAGGCAGATCTTGAAATTTCCGGCCTGAACCGCAGGGACATAAATCCTTCCTGCCGAGTTTCTCCCGCAGTTCTTTCTCGCCGCCTCGAACCGTCCTGAAAGCACTCCAGATGCGTCGGTTGTCTGGCTAATTGCTAATGGCTAATTGCCAGTTGCTGATCCCGCGCCCGACACATCACGCAAGGAGCCTAAGTCTGGGACAGTATAGCCGAGGTAGTCTCCGAACATGGGATCACGTCCCGTCTGGAAGCTGTGAAAAAATAGCACAAACTTCTGTGCACGAGTCGTCTGCCTGAGTACACTGCAAGGGTGAAGAAGGACGCAACCGCAGTTCCTCGACTGAATGCCATCAATC
>JAICMT010000227.1 GCA_025929125.1 Acidobacteriaceae bacterium
CCGCCGCGCTCTCCGCCCTCGGGCCCCAGATCAAGGATGTAGTCGGCGTTGCGGACAATGTCGAGATTGTGTTCGATGATGATGACCGTGTTGCCGAGATCGGTGAGCCGATGGAGCACCTCGAGCAGCTTGCGGACATCGTCGAAATGCAGTCCGGTCGTAGGCTCGTCCAGCAGATACAGAGTGCGGCCCGTCTGCCGCTTGGAGAGCTCGCGGGCAAGCTTCATGCGCTGCGCTTCGCCGCCCGACAGAGTCACAGCGGATTGGCCAAGATGGATGTAGCCCAGGCCTACATCGACCAAGGTCTGCAGCTTCTGGTGGACTGCGGGAATGTCTTTCAATACGGGCAGAGCATCTTCGATTGGCAGATCCAGAATATCCGCGATGGAGTTGCCGTTGAATTTGACCGCGAGCGTTTCTTGGTTGTAGCGGCGACCGTTGCAGACCTCGCACAGCACGTAAACGTCGGGCAGGAAGTTCATCTCAATCCGCCTCTGGCCCTCCCCTTGGCAGGCTTCGCAGCGTCCGCCCTGGACATTGAAGGAGAAACGGCCGGGTTTGTAGCCCCGCTCGCGAGCTTCGGGAAGCTGCGCGAAGAGATCGCGGATGGCGGTGAAGACGCCGGTATAGGTGGCCGGGTTGGAGCGCGGCGTTCGGCCGATGGGGGACTGATCGATCTCGATGACCTTGTCGATCTGCGAAATGCCGATTACTTTGCCGTGCTGGCCGGGCTCTTCGCGGGAGCCGTAGAGCTCTCTCGCAAGGGCGCGGTAGAGAATATCGGTGACGAGGGTAGATTTGCCCGATCCGGAAACGCCGGTGACCACGGTCATGACGCCGAGAGGGAAGTGCGCGGTGACGTCTTGCAGGTTGTGAGCGCGGGCGTTCTGGACCGTGATCCACTTGCCGGTGAGCGGCCGGGGGAGGGGCCGGGCGACGATCTCGATTTTCCCGGCAAGGTACTGGCCTGTGATCGAAGCCGGGTTGGACATCACCTGCTCGGGCGTGCCGTCGGCGATAACATGACCACCGTTCTTGCCTGCCCCGGGGCCCAGGTCAAGCACGTAATCTGCCTTGCGGATGGTGTCTTCATCGTGCTCCACCACGAGGACCGTATTACCCAGGTTGCGGAGGTTTTCGAGCGCGGAGATAAGGCGCTGGTTATCGCGCTGGTGAAGGCCGATGGAGGGCTCATCCAGGACGTACAGGACGCCGCGCAGCCTTGAGCCGATCTGGGTGGCGAGCCGTATGCGCTGGCCCTCGCCTCCGGAGAGCGTCGCGGCAGATCGGTCCAGCGAGAGGTAGTCGAGGCCGACGGCGTTGAGGAAGTCGAGCCGCTCGATGATTTCGCGCTGAAGCCGGTCGGCAATGATGGCCTCGCGGCCGGTGAAGTGCATGGCGCGGGCCGAGGTCAGAGCGCGCTCAATCGAGAGCGCGGTGAAATCGGCTATGGAAAGATCTTGCGGCTTTTGGCTCCTGGAGGGGGAATCCACCGGAATCGTGACTGCAAGAGACTCCGGACGCAGGCGGCGCCCCGCGCAACGCGGGCAGGTCGTTGCGGACATGTACTGCATCATGTACTCGCGGTAGCCCTCGGATTTCGTCTCCTCCAGATTGGACCGGAGATAGGCGAATATGCCATGGAAGCCGGTGCGCGCCGACTCTCCTTTTGGCGGCCCGTAGAGCATCAGGTCCTGTTGCGGCTTGGGCAGGCGCTCGAAGGGCTGCCTGAGGTCGATCTTGTATCGCTCCGCCGCGAGTTTAATGAGGCGAAGCAGATAAGAAGATGCGGAGCCCGGACCCATGGCGCCGTCCAGCAGCGGCTTGGACCAGTCAACGATGGTCTTGGCGGGATCGAAGTCATAGATGCTGCCGAGACCGTGGCATTCCGGGCAGGCGCCATAAGTGGAGTTGAAGGAGAAGCTGCGGGGCTCGAGCCGGGCAACGTTGATGCCGCAGTCCGGGCAAGCCATCGAGGAGGAGTACAGGGTCTCCGTTTGCTTGCGGGTCTCGGGATCCTGCAGGCCAACCAGCACCAGACCGTCCGCCATTTGGAGGGCTTTCGCGACTGAGGTTTCCAGCCGTCGGCTATCGTATTTGGACGCTCCGTCGGCTCCAGTCTCGCCCGGAATCGGTTTCAGGATGATGCGATCTACGATGGCTTCGACGGTGTGATTCCGCTTCTTGTCGAGTCGCATGCCTTCGGTGATCTCGGCAACCTCGCCATCGATGCGGGCTCGGAAGCCTTGCTGATCCAAGGCTTCGATTTCCTCGCGAAACTCGCCTTTGCGGCCGCGGACGATAGGGGCGAAGACCGTGATCCGCTCCCCTGGAGCCTGAGCAACGATTTGCGCCACGATCTGTTCGGGCGTCTGCCGCGTGATGGGCAGACCGCAGTTGGGGCAGTGCGGCTGACCGACCGAGGCGTAGAGCAGGCGCAGGTAATCGTAGATCTCCGTAATGGTGCCCACCGTTGAGCGCGGACTGCGAGAGGTGGTCTTCTGCTCGATCGAGATAGCGGGCGACAGACCATCAATGGCGTCTACGTCCGGACGCTCCATCTGATCGACGAATTGGCGGGCATAGGCGGAAAGGGTCTCAACGTATCGGCGCTGGCCCTCGGCGTAGATGGTGTCGAAGGCGAGAGAGGACTTGCCGGACCCGGAGAGGCCGGTGACCACAGTGAACGTATTCCGGGGGATGGAGACGTTGACGTTGCGCAGGTTATGCTGGCGTGCGCCGCGTACCGTGATGTGTGTGATCGCCATCGAAAGGGTTTACTGGCTGCGCATGCACAGTGTGGACCGTGAGGACGCAAGGGCCAAGCTTTAAGGATACGGCATCGCGGCGGAGCGCGTGACCCGGAGGTGGGATGGCTCGCCGGTCCCCGCGAGGTGTACCAGATTAATCAACGGTTTTTACGCACAGGCAACAAATAGCTGTTTGTGAAACAAAGGCTTCTTGTCAGAATGAGTTAGGGTTGCGCGGGCTGGGATTGCGCAGAAACTCACTGAATAGGGAAGCAGGGAAAGCGGATTCCGATGGACTTGATCGTGCTCGTGTGTGTTGTGCTGGCCGGACTGGCGGCGGGTGTATTGGCGGCGTATGGCATGTGTCTGGGAATGTTTGCCGCGTTCCGGATGCATGCACGACAGGCAGCGGCCGAGAGCGCCGCGCCCTCAATGGTGGCGAGCACCGCGACCGCAACCGGCAACTAAACCGGTTGATAGATTCCTGGGCCCCGCGATATAGGCGATAATCGCTGGGGTGAACCTGCACGATTCCAACACATTGCAACGATGGACGCTTGCTGTAACCGGCGCAAGCGGCTCCGTGTTTGCGGCGGAGATGCTGCGGGCGCTGGCTGCGGATGCGCGCGTCGGGCGCGTGGATCTGGTCGTATCCGAGGCGGCGCTGCGGGTGATCGCCGAAGAACTGAAGCTGACTGGGCGAAACGCCGTGGTGAAGAAGCTGCTGGGCGAACCGAGCAGGAAAGTGGTGCAGCACCCTGAGAGCGACGTTGGAGCGAACGTCGCTAGCGGGAGCTACGGCTCAGCGGGAATGATAGTTCTGCCATGCACCATGGGAACGCTGGCTGGCATCGCCCACGGCATGGCATCGAATCTGATCGAGCGCGCGGCTGACGTCTGCCTGAAGGAAGGGCGCAGGCTGGTGCTCTGCGTGCGGGAGACGCCGTTCAACCGGATCCATCTGCGGAATATGCAGCTGGCATCGGATGCGGGCGCGACCATCTTTCCGGTGATTCCCACGTTTTACAACCGCCCGCAGGACTCGACCGAGATGGCGCGGAACTACGTCAACCGGGTACTCGCGCATGTGGGACTCCCGCAGCCGGGCGCATATGAGTGGAAGGGGGAGGAAGGTCCTCCCCCCAGCTGATAATCCCCCGGCTTTGTACGATCTTTCGATGCGTGAGTTCGAAGGGCTTTCATGCGAAGATTGCTCGGCAATTCAGGTGCTGCTCCCGGGGGCTGGAGTGAGGCCACCAGGCGCTGTCTGGGCTCGATAGCCGCACGAAGGGCAGAACCGCTGCCCGGCAGTGATGGCCTGGCCGCATTGCGGACACGGGGATGCAATGGGCCGCCGTAGTACGAAGTAGAG
>JAICMT010000246.1 GCA_025929125.1 Acidobacteriaceae bacterium
CGATGGCCGTCTTGCCGCACTTGGTAAAGATGTTGTTGCTGATCACGTTTTCTGAGGCCAGCCCGCTGCCCCCGCGATCCGGCCGCACAATGGCGTAAACGCCCGAGTTATCGACGCGACCGATCAGGTTCTGCGCAATCGTGATCTGGTCGCTGGCATTGATGAAGATGCCGGAACCCGCGCAGCCGCGCTGGCCCGGTGTGCCCGGCTCCGCATTGCGCACATCCCAGATGATGTTGTTGTCGATCTGGTTGGGCTGCCGGTTCATCTCCATGTGGATGGCGGCACTGACCGAGAGCGTATCGGCGAACACGTTGCCGCTGATGCGGCAGTTGCGGTCGCCGCTATCCAGCCAGATGCCGTTGGCGTGCCGCATGTGACGCACCACATTGTTGCGGAAGAGCATGTTCTCCGCCCTGTGGAACTTCGCACCGGCCGACTCCCATTCGCGTTCCGCATCGGCCCAGCCGCACCACTCAATCAGATTGTTCTCAACCAGAACATCGCGCGTTCCCATGCCGGCAACGCCTTCCACGCCGCAGTAGCGCATCGTGTTGCCGCGGACCACATGTGCCGACTGAGGCTGCTGCGACGCTGCCCCGGCGCCGCCGCCAAAGCCACCGCCAAATCCGCCGCCGATCTCAAGCCCGATCGCGTTGGCCCACTCAAAGGTGTTGTCCTCGATAATCCAGCGATTCCCGCCCTGGGTATCGACCATCGCTCCACGCTGCGGCAGCGGGAAGCCGTTGCCTGCATGCTGGAAGGTAAGCCCCTTCAGCCGGATGTAATCCAGCCCACGGTTCGCGGGCGCAAACACCTGCTCGCGCATGGTGACTTCAATAGTGTGGTCGGCCGGAGTGCCGTTCGGCAGGCGGATGTGGATCGACTGGCCGTTGGCATCGGTCCAGAACCGCGCATCTTCCGTACCGCCGATCTCCTGCATCAGCGGGCCTCCGCGCGCACGCGGCGGCAGCCCGGACATCGACGGCGGCGCGCCCGGGGCCGGTGGCCGGAAGAGCTGAGGGGTGTTCAGCTCGCGCTGCAGCTCCACCGGCTCCAGCGGCTTGCCATCCATAAACACCAGCCCGCGTCGGCGGAAGTAGGGGCCCATGTCCACGACCTTGGTATCCAGCCAGGCACGGTCGCCGGCCACGCTGGCCAGCGCAAACGGATTGTAGGCATCCGGGAACATCGCGCCGGTGAACTTGAATCCCCAGGTGCGCACCGGGGCCGGAGGAGGAGCTGCGGCAGCGGCCGGAGCTGCTCCGTTTGCGCCTGCCGGCGGACGCCGGAAAGTCTGTGCCGGATCCTCCGTCCATCCTTGCTTCAGGACGTCGGAGCCCTTGATGAACACCTTCGCGCCTGGCGCGGCCTCATAGCTGATCATCTGCGTCGGGCTGGTGCCGCCGCGCTCCGGACGAACGAACTCGCGATAGGTGCCCGAGGCGATGACCACCCGCTCGCCCGGCTGCAGCACCTTGGCTGCCTGGCTGATGGTGCGGAAGGGACGCTGTTGCGTTCCAGGTCCGTTATCGTCCGCTCTCGCCGACTGATTATCGACGTAATACGTCTTGGAAAATGTCGGCGTCTGCTCCCAGATGGGCAGCTCGCTGCCGTCCGGCAGCCGCCGATTTGCAGCATCTGCGGCGCCGCCCTGGGCAAAGGCCCGTCCGCCGAACCCGGCCACGGCGCCTGCCGCGGCCATGAACTGGAGAAAGCGGCGACGGTCCAGACCGCCTGGTAAGGAGTCGCCCGGAATTTCATCCTGCGACGAATGCGTATGCGAGAGGAGGTTTTTCTGCCCAGATTTCATGACCATCACCTTAAATAGACGAACTTTGGGGGGATCCGTATTTAGATACGGCCTCTGGCGGCTGAAAGTCGCACGGCACACAACCGTGCTGCCCCCAAACCGCCGCCCTCCTATCATAGAGATTCGTGGACGTTCCCGCTGCGCACTACATTGGAAGACTGGCTCCCTCTCCCACCGGGCTGCTGCATCTCGGCCACGCAGCCACCTTCTGGATCGCCTACCAGCGCGCCCGGGCCGCCGGCGGGAAGCTGCTGCTGCGCAATGAGGATCTCGATCCCCAGCGCTCGCAGCCGCAGTTCGTCGACGCAATGCTCCAAGACCTCGCCTGGCTCGGCATCGAGTGGCAGCCGCCCATGCTCTCCCAGTCCGCGCGCCTCGACGCCTACCGCGAAGCCTTCGACCGCCTGCTCGCCTCCGGGACCGTCTATCCCTGTACCTGCAGCCGCCGCAAGCTCGCCCAGATGACTCAGGCCCCGCACGAGGACGACGATGAGCCCGTCTACAGCGGCCGCTGCCTCCCAGCTCGCGGCACGGTGAGCAGCTTCGACTCCAACGCCAGCTACCGCTTTCGCGTGCCGGACGGCGAGTCCATCCAATTCGCCGACGGTGGCTTCGGGCCGCAGTCCTATATCCCCGGTCGCGACTTCGGCGACTTCCTGGTCTGGCGCAGGCCTCTCGGACCCCGCCAGCCCGGCGCGCCCAGTTATCAGCTTGCCTGCGTAGTCGACGACGCCTTCATGTCCATCACGGAGGTGGTGCGCGGAGCCGACCTGCTGCGCTCAACCGCCCGCCAGATCCTGCTGCAGCGTGCCCTCGGACTGCCGCCCGTCACCTATTTCCACACGCCCCTGCTCCGCGACGCGACCGGCGTTCGGCTGGCCAAGCGCCACGATGCACTCGCCCTCCGCACCCTGCGCCAGCGTGGACTATCGCCCGCCGAAGTTCGAAGCAGGTTCACTCCCGAGTGATTCCGCCTCAACCCAAATTAGCGATTCGGATCCGGCGGCCACACCGAGACGGCAGGCCGATGCGCCGCCGGGTGCGCCGCGCGCGACTTCCGCACCGGTTTCGCTGCAGCCTTTGCCGCAGGCTGCGCAGTAGGCGCCTGGCTCTCCGGCTGTGGCGCGGGCGTGGGCGTCGCCGCCGGTTGATAGATGTACATCGGGTGCATGTAGCGATAGGCAAGAACACCCGTGACCGGCGTCGCCACCAGCGCAATCCCGGCCAGCACCGCGAGCGCCAGGTACGTCTTCAGCCGCTGCCGCTCCGATGAACCCGGCGGCGGAACGGACACAATCTCTGCCAGCCGCGCAGCCTTTTCCATGGGCGCGCGCTCGTCCAGCGGCGCCGGCTTCCGCGGAACCAGCAGCAGTTCGGCAACCGGCTCCCGCACCGCCGGAGCTGCCTCCGCAACCTCCTGAGGCTCGCTCTGCTTCGGTTCAGCCTGCTTGCTCGGCCGTTGCAGCACGGGCTCGGCGGCATACTCGGCCGCGTCCCACACCGGCCGGACCCGGTCCTGCCGCAGATATGGATGCCGCTCCAGGAACGCGGCTTCCCGCTCCTCAGGGCTGAGCGGCCGCAAACCGGCGGTCTCCTCCACAGGGACGGGAGAACTCGCAGACTGCTTCTCTAACGGCTGCACCACGGATAACGGCTGTGCTCCACTCTCCACAAGCTGCGGCCGTAAGCGCTTCATCCGCTCTTCAATCTGGGCCAGCAGCGTGTTCAGCTCCTCCAGCGTGGCCGAGTTCGTGTCCTGCGCGGCAATCGGAGCCGCCTCAGCCACAACCGGCTCGGGCCGCAGCGGACGATCGCCGCCACGGAGCTTCGCCAGTTCCAGCGCCTCCTGCAGCGTGCGCACACCGGCCGGGCGCACCAATGCAGGCTCGGCAGAAGGTTCCGGCATCGCCAGCGGCTCAGGCATGGAGGAAACCAGCGCCGGCCACGGCTCCGGCGGAAGGACTGTTTCGGGCGCACTGGGTTTTTTGCGTGGCGGCCACTCATCCACCGTCGCCATCCCTCGATTGCTCCAGGCGTCCATTCCGGCCAGAAACCGGCTGCGCAAACTCTCCGGCATCTCGTCTGAGGGAGCCTGCCGAGCGCGCGCCACCAGTCCCAGCAGCTC
>JAICMT010000327.1 GCA_025929125.1 Acidobacteriaceae bacterium
GATTCCGGCCATTGCGGTTCCCACCTCCCTCATCGGCACCTTCGCAGTGATGTACCTGTTCGATTACACGCTGGACAATCTTTCGCTGATGGCGCTCACCATCGCCACCGGATTCGTCGTAGATGACGCCATCGTCGTGATGGAGAACATCTCCCGCCATATCGAAGCGGGAATGACTCCCTTCGCCGCCGCAATGAAGGGCGCCAAGGAGATCGGGGCGACCGTGGTCACCATCACGATTTCGCTGATCTCCGTCTTTATCCCTCTGCTCTTGATGGGCGGCATCGTCGGCCGCCTGTTCCGCGAGTTTGCCGTCACTCTCTCCACCGCCATCGTGGTGTCCATGGCGATCTCGCTGACCACCACCCCCACCATGTGCGCCTACCTGCTCAAGAATGAGCGTGACGTGGAGCACGGCCGGGTCTATATGGCGCTGGATCGCTTCTTTGCCTGGCTACTCTCCATCTATCGCCGCAGCCTGCGCTGGGCGCTCGGCAACTCCGGCCTGGTGCTCACGGTGCTGCTGCTCACCATCGCGCTCAACTTCGTCACCGCCTACAAAATTCCCAAGGGATTCTTCCCCCAGCAGGACACCGGCCAACTCAATGGCGCGGTTCGCGGCGCCGAGGACGCGTCCTTCCCGTCCATGAATGCCGCTCTCGTTCAGGCCGAGGCTATTGTCAAACAGGATCCCGCAATTGCGAACGTGATGGGCTTCACCGGCGGTGGCAATACGGCCAACCTCTTCATCATTCTCAAGCCCCTGAAGGAGCGCAAGATCAACGCGGCCGAGGTCATCAACCGCCTGCGTCCCAAATTGAGCCGAGTCAGCGGAGCCTCTGTCTTTCTGCAGGCATCCCAGGATCTTCGCATCGGCGGCCGCGGTGGCAATGCGCTTTACCAGTACACGATTCAGGCGGACAACGTCGCCGATCTCCAGACCTGGGGACCCCGGCTGCTCGAGGCCATCAAAAGGCTGCCCGGCTTCCAGGATGTAAATTCTGACCAGCAGAACGGCGGACTCGAGCAGTACGTCCAGTTCGACCGCCTCACCGCCGCGCGCCTCGGTCAGACCGCCAGTTCGCTCGACCAGGCCCTTTACGCGAACTTCGGCCAGTCTCAGGTATCGCTCATCTACACCCAGCTCAACCAGTACTATGTCATTCTCGAAGCTGCCCCGCAGTACTGGTCCTCGCCGGAGGGCCTGAAGAGCGTTTATATCCATTCCTCCCCCGGTAACTCCACCGTCACCGGCAACACTCCGCTGCTCAACCTCGCCAGCGTTCACACCGGTACCACGCCGCTTGCGCTTAACCACACCGGGTTGTTTCCCTCCGTTACCGTGTCCTTTAACCTCGCTCCCGGTCTTGCGCTCAGTGATGCCGTCGTCGCGATTAACCAGATGCAGGAGCGGCTCCGGACTCCTCCCACAGTTCACGGCGTCTTCTCCGGAACGCTGCAGGCGTATCAGCAGTCGCTTGGCTCGGAGCCCGTTCTTATCGTTACTGCGCTGCTTGCCGTCTACATAGTGCTCGGCATCCTGTATGAGAGCCTGGTGCATCCGCTTACCATCATCTCCACGCTGCCCTCGGCCAGTGTCGGAGCCATGCTCGCGCTTATGATCTTCGGGCAGGACCTCAACGTCATCTCCATCATCGGAATCGTCCTGCTCATCGGAATCGTGAAGAAGAACGCCATCATGATGATCGATTTCGCGCTGCAGGCCGAAAGAGAGCAGGGGCTGACTACCGAAGAGTCCATCTTCGAGGCCTGCATGCTTCGCTTCCGTCCCATCATGATGACCACTACCGCGGCCCTCTTCGGCGCACTTCCGCTCGCCTTTGGCACCGGCACCGGCTCAGAGTTGCGCCGTCCCCTGGGCATCACCATCGTCGGTGGACTCGTCGTCAGCCAGGTGCTCACGCTTTACACAACCCCCGTCGTCTATCTCCTCCTGGATCGCGTTCGCCTCTGGGTGATGGGCAGGGACCGCGATACTTTCCATCCCGGGGACCAGCCCGCGATGGCGCAGGATTAAACTTGTTGAAGACCATGACGCTCTTTCGCTCCCCGCTCGTGATCGCAACCGCTGCCGCCGCTGCATGTCTCGCCGGCTGCCGCGTCGGCCCTGTCTATCAGCGGCCTCCAGCGCTCGCTCAGGCCCCGCCTGCGGCCTACAAAGAGTCGCCGCAGAACTTTCCCGCTACAGACGCCTGGAAGGTAGCCCAGCCGCAGGATGCGATGCTGCGGGGCAAGTGGTGGGAGATATTCAACGATCCCGAACTCAACGCCCTTGAGGAAAAAGTTGACACCGACAACCAAGATATCCGGCGCGCCTTCCAGAACCTGATGGCCGCCCGAGCCGTGATTGCCGAAGCGCGTTCCCAGCTATTTCCCACCGTCGGGTTCGGGCCCAGCTTCCAGGAGAGTGGCTCCTCCGCCAACAGCGTCTCCCGCACCGGCACGACCAGCACCACTCCTTCCACCTCCGGCAACCGGACCAGCAGTTCCTACTCGCTCCCGTTCGACGTCTCCTGGGAACCCGATCTCTGGGGCCGCATTCGCAACTCCATCCGCGAGCAGCAGTACGCCGCGCAGGTCTCCGCCGCCGATCTTGAAAATGAGCGCCTGATCGCGCACGCGGATCTCGCCCAGTTCTTCTTTCAACTCCGTGGCCAGGACTCTCTGCTGGCGCTGCTTAATCAAACCATCGCCGATTACCAGAAGACGCTCGACTACACCCGCGCCCAATATGAGACCGGAGTCGGCACGCAGATCTCCGTCGTCGAAGCCGAAACCTCGCTCCGTAACGCACAAGCCGCCGCCACTAACGTTGGCATTAACCGGGCGCAGTTCGAGCACGCCATCGCGGTGCTTATGGGAGTCAATCCCTCCACTTTCTCCGTGCCGGTTAAATCCCTCGACCACACTCCGCCTGCCATTCCGCTTGGGCTTCCTTCGCAGCTGCTGGAGCGACGGCCAGACATTGCTGCCGCCGAACGCACAATGGCTCAGGCCAACGCCGCCATCGGTGTCGCCGACGCCGCCTTCTTTCCCACCCTCACCCTCGGGGGCAGCGCCGGCCTCTCCAGCGCCAGCTTCAAGCACCTCTTCGACTGGTCCAGCCGTGTCTGGTCGGTCGGCCCA
>JAICMT010000013.1 GCA_025929125.1 Acidobacteriaceae bacterium
CTCGTGTGCTCTTGCCCGTCACCGGCGTGGTTGCCATACCCGTCTGCTCCTTTACCCCAGCTCTCCCGAACGGACCGCGGCCGCAGCCCCTTTCTCGATGAGGCAGCAAATTCTAGCCCCGCCCGCACTCTCCTGTCTCAGCCGAAATCCACAGCGGCAGGCGAAGCCCTATCGAGACGCCTCGCCGGTGGCGTCGCGGCAGCCTGCTGTCGCGTGTTCGTTGTGCGCCGATTTTTCTTCTCGCCCGGAATCAAAGACTTGCTCGTATTCCCACGCCAAAACTCTTGACCGGCCCGATAAAATGGAGAATGGGGAGCAAAGTTGAGGAGCGCGGTGTGACGCACCTGGCCCTTATCCATGGCAGACCCCAATCCAATGTTGGATTTTGGAGGGATGCATCCAAGCGCTTGATTCCAGATACTTTGAAAAACAACTGCTTTATCCGGAATACTTTAGGACTTTAACTACGGGGGAGGGGGTACCGTAGCCCAGTCGGCTAGATTTTTTGGACCCGCTGCACGTCGCGGACGCCTTGGACCCGGCGCAACTTGTCCACCAGCCGGTTCAGGTGACGGACATCCACGGTCTCGATCACAAAGTCGACCACCGCACCGCCATCCGCGGTGCTGTCCGAGGCTGAGGAGCGGATGTTGGTCCCATCGTCGGAAATGATCGCCGTGAACTCTTTCAGCAGCCCCGCGCGGTCGTCGCAGAGCACGGTCAGCTTGACCGGATAAGTCTGGGTCTTGCCAAACCCCTTCTCCGCGTCGCCCGGAACTGGAGCCCACTCGACCTGAATGCGTCGGTCGGACTCGTACAGCAAGTTCTGAACGTTGGGGCAGCTGCGAGCGTGGACCGCAACACCTTTGCCGCGGGTGACGTAGCCGATGATCTCCTCGCCTCGAATGGGATTACAACAGCGCGCCCGATACACCAGCAGGTCATCCTGGCCTTCCACCTGCAGCGAGTCCGAACCTTTGCCGAAGAAGACTCGCTTCACGGCATCGGACATGTGATCCAGCGTGTTGCTGATCACTCCAGGCTGCGCCGGTTCCACCGTAATGGTCGAGCCAGGCTCCAGCTTGTTCAGCACCTGTCGTGCGGAGAACTTGCCGAAGCCGATCCCGGCCAGCAGCTCGGCGCGGGTGGTGAGGCCATACTCGTGCGCAACCTTGTCGAAGTCCGCCTCCGAGTAGCGTGAAAGCGCCATCTTGTACTTGCGGCCCTCGCGTTCGAGCAGCTTATGGCCGATCTCCATGGCACGCTCGCGCTGGTGCTCATTGATCCAGTGCTTGATCTTGTTGCGCGCACGCGAACTCTTGGTGAAACTCAGCCAGTCGCGGCTGGGCGCATGGCCTGCCTGCGTCATGATTTCGACGATGTCGCCGTTATGCAGTTTGGTCCGCAGCGGCACAATACGTCCGTTGACCTTGGCTCCCACGGTGGTGTTGCCCACCTCCGTGTGGATGGTGTAGGCAAAATCGATCGGGCTTGCGTCCTTGGGCAGCACCACCACCTTGCCCTTGGGCGTGAACGTGTAAACCTCCTCCGGATACAGGTCGATCTTGAGTGTCGACATGAACTCGTTGGGGTCAGACATCTCGCGCTGCCATTCCATCAACTGCCGCACCCAGGCGAGCCGGGCTTCATCCTTCGCGGTGACGTTGTCTCCAGCCTTGTACTTCCAGTGCGCCGCAATGCCCTCTTCGGCGACGCGGTGCATCTCCTCGGTGCGAATCTGCACCTCGAACTGGTGGCCTCCGGGCGCGATCAGCGTGGTGTGAAGGCTCTGATATAGATTGGGCCGCGGCATGGCAATGAAGTCCTTAATGCGGCCCGGCACCGGACGCCACATCGAGTGCAAGAGGCCCAGCACGGCATAACAGTCCTGAACGCTGTTGCAAATGACGCGCAGCGCAAGCAGGTCGTAAACCTGATCGACTGGGATCTTCTGTTCTGCGAGCTTCTGCTGGATCGAATAAAGGCGCTTGATGCGCCACTCGACGCGGCCCTGAATCTTGTTGTCGCGCAGCTTGGCCTCGAGCGTCTTCACCAAACCGGCGAGGAAAACCTCGCCCTCGGCCCGGATCGCGTCGACCTCGCTCTCGAGCTGCTCGTATACGAAGGAATCGGTGTAACGAAACGCCAGGTCCTCAAGCTCACCGCGGAGCTTGCCCATCCCCAGGCGGTGCGCCAGCGGCGCGTAGATGTCCAGCGTCTCCTTGGCGATCTTCTGCCGCTTCTCCGGCTTCAGGTGCTCAAGCGTTCGCATGTTGTGCAGGCGGTCGGCGAGCTTGATGATCACGACGCGCACATCTGTCACCATGGCAAGCAGCATCTTCCGGATGTTCTCCGCCTGCTGATCTTCGCGATTGGCGAACTTGATCCGGTCGAGCTTGGTAACTCCGTCGACGATGTGGGCGACTTGCTCACCGAACTGGTTCTCGATCTCGGTCGTGGTCACGTCTGTATCTTCGACGGCATCGTGGAGCAGACCGGCGGCGATCGCCGTCGAGTCCATTTTGAGTTCCGCCAACACCAGCGCTACTTCGAGCGGATGGACGACGTAGGGCTCGCCGGAAGCGCGCTTCTGCCCCTGGTGCTGCTGGAGGCAGAACACCCAGGCGCGGCGGATGATATCGAGATCGTCGCCAGGACGGTTCTCGTGAACCTCCCGCATCAGTCGCGCGAAGTTCTGGTCGAGGTGCAGGATCGTCTCTTGCGCCTCGTTTTTCAGGTGGGCAGCAGCAATGTTCGGCTCAAACAGCTCAGGAGTGGCTGGTGCGGGCTCGTCGGCCATACTGGGGAGCGCTTCACTCTGAGGAGTGACGACAGGCAGAGCAGCTTCAAGCTCCATACCCGTGTCGGTCACGGTTGGCTCCGTTGTTCTACCCCCGGATCGAGAGGGTGCAGCTTTTCCAGGGTCTCCCGAAGCTGCTGAACTGATTGCCATAGCTCATTATAGAGGCCGGCCGTTGCGGGCTGCGCGAGTGGCGAGCCGCCTGCCGGCTACCCTATGACTCGCCGGCGGAACCCGCGAATCCCTAGCGCCGTGAGCAGAAAGAGATAGAAGGTGAGCATGACGAGAACAAGCGCAGTGTTCATGTGAGGCGTGTTCGGCGTCAGTGCTGCGCGCAGCCCTTCGCTCATATAGACGATAGGGTTGACCAAAACCGCGTGCTGCAGCACCGGCATACGGTCCAACATGGCCCAGGGATAATACACACAACCAAGGAAGGTGATCGGCATGACCACCGTTCCGAAGATGAGTCCGATCTGCTGCGGCTTCACCGTGGTTCCGATGAACAGACCGAGCGCACCTGCCGTCAGGCTGGCCAGAATCAGCACTGTGAGCAGGAACGGCCAATTGGCGACATGGGCGTAGACGGGCGTGGCCGGAACGTAATACGCAAGCGGGGCCACAATGGCCGCCGCGATCGCGCTTTGGACCGAAGAGAAGCATATCTTTTCAATGGCAACAGCACTGACCGGCAGCGGGCACATGACGCGGTCATCGATCTCACGCGTGATGCCGAACTCCTGCGCCAGCGGCAGCGCCACGGCGGCGATGCCAGAGAACATGATGGCCACTGCCATAAGGCCGGGCAAGAGCACGGTCGAGAAGTTCGCGCCGCCCATGGAAGCGGTTGGGTTGAGGGCTGCTCCGTCGCTCATATGCGGCATGATGTAGGTAAATACGAACAGGAATAGCAGCGGGTTCATGCAGACACGGATCAGAAACGGGATGCTCTCGCGACGCAGGACGTAGAGATCGCGAAGAAAAAGTCCGAGGAAGGCGCGAGCGTACTGCATCCGGCGGGGCGACTGCGCATTGCGCGGCGCCGCCGAGGGCGAACGGACGAGCTCCTGTTCCATGGTCGGCATGCGAGTCTACTCCCGGAGATCGCGGCCCGTCAGGCGAATAAAGACCGTCTCGAGCGTGGTTTCCGTAACAGTGAGGTCGCGCAGCCCATACGGGTTGCTCGCGCGAACGATTTCGGGGAGCAGGCCATCGGCACTCCCGGCAAAGATGCGCAGGCCCGTGGGAGTTGGCTCGACCTCAAAAACGCCCTGCAACTCCCGGATTTGTCCGGCGAGTTGAGGAGCATCCTCATAATTGTCGAGTTCCAGCGCATAGATCTTTTGCGCCCCAACTGAGCTTTTGAGTGCGGCGGGCGTGTCCTCCACCAGGATTTTTCCATGATCTACAATTGCGACCCGGTCGCAGAGCGCATCCGCCTCTTCCATATAGTGGGTGGTGAGCACAACCGTGATTCCCTCATCGCGGAGTGCACGAACGGCATCCCACATCGCGATGCGGCTCTGCGGATCCAGACCAGCGCTCGGCTCATCGAGAAACAGCACCCGGGGCCGGTGAGAGATGGCACGTGCGATCTGGAGCCGTTGCGCCAGGCCGCCGGACAGTTGCGCGGGATAGGCGCTAGCGCGGTCGCTGAGGTGGAACTGCTCCAGAAGCTGAGCAGTCCGTTCTCTTGCATCGTTGCGAGAGAAGCCGAAGTAGAGACAGTGGAAGAAGATGTTCTCATAGACCGTGCAGGCACGATCCAGAGTGTTGTATTGCGGCACGATGCCCATGGAGCGGCGGGCGAGGGCCGGCGAGGCCACGACGTCCACGCCGTCGAGGCAGACCGAGCCGGCACTGGGAAGCACTCGCGTGGTGCAGACGCTGATCGTGGTTGTCTTTCCGGCTCCATTGGGCCCCAGCAAACCATACAGCTCGCCTTCGCGCACCGCGAGGTCGATACCGTCTACGGCCACAACGCGCTGTTTGCCTTCGTAAACTTTACGAAGGCCGTTGACCCTTACGATCTCAGTCAAGGTGCTCCCTGTTCGCAATCCGGTGGGTTTGATTATGGCATCCACATTCCTCAAAGGTCACGAGAAGTTTTGCCACCAGCTACCTTTCTCTACAGCTTTTAATAGATGCTTCGCGGGCGGCCTTCTACAATGCAGCAAAGGTTGCAGGCGTAGAATATTGGCATGTCACGAGGTTGGGAGAGCAAGTCCGTGGAAGAGCAACAAGCACAAGCCGCGACCCCCAAGAATGTGAAGGACACAGGTCATCAGCACGATGCCGAACGCAAACGGCACGTTCAAGCTCTAGAGATGCAGCGAGAACGCATCCTTTCGGAGCGGACTTCGAGCCCGCATCGCCGGTCCGCACTCGAAAATGCGCTGGCCGACATCGAAGAGAAGCTTGCGGAGTTGGGCTGGTCCATTCACGTCTAGTACATCGGCTCCGCCGGTGAGTTGGACGCGGCCGGTGAGGTGCGCAGTCGATGATCGTGGAGATACTGAAACCGCTCGCATTGATCCTTTGCCTGGTCTCGTTGTGCGCTGTCTTCCAGGTCGTATTTCTGACAGCAGGTCTGGATCCGGAACAGAACGGCTGGGATTTGCTGATGCTGCTGTGTTTGTGGACAGGCATCAGCGTCAGCAGCGGAATGCTGTTCCTGTCAGCGGAGCAGGGTGGAACGGCGGGATGCATGCGCACGCTTCCGATGCAGATTTTTTTCTGGGGAGCCGGCACGATGTTGCTGATGTTCTTCGCCGCTCAGTACCTTGAGACGCACTGGATCCTTTTTAGAGACTTTCGCCGGATCTGACCACCGCAAGAACCAAGGAGACGATGGCCGTGTGGACGGGAGAGCACTGGGCCCCGAGGGATATACCGAACCAGGCGGGCAGGCGCGTCGTTCTTACCGGAGCGAATAGCGGGATCGGGTACTACGCGGCGCTGGAGCTGGCACGCAACGGGGCGCAGATGGTGATGGCCTGCCGGAATCCGGCGAGCGCCGAAGAGGCGGCGAGGGGAATTCGAGCCGAGGTGCCGAATGCCCTGGTGGAGGTGGCCATTCTGGATCTCGCCTCTGTGGATTCAGTCCGGGAGTTCTCCGCAAAAGTGATCCGAGAGGGATCAGTCGACCTGTTGATCAACAATGCGGGTGTAATGGCTCCGAAGCATCGGCTGCAGACGAAGGAAGGCCTGGAGCTGCAGTTCGGCACCAACGTCGTTGGGCACTTCGTCCTGACTGCGCTGCTGCTGCCCGCACTGGTGCAGTCGGCAGAGAGGCACCCTGATCGGCCTCGCGTCGTTACCGTGGCGTCCATCGCACACAAGCGTGGCCGGCTGCATTTCGACGATCTGCAATGGACGAAGAGCTACAGCCCGATGCGGGCTTACCAGCAGTCCAAGCTGGCAAACCTGATGCTCGCTCTGGAACTGGACCGCAGACTCCGACGGGCAGGTGAGCCTCAATCCCGCATCATGAGCGTCGCAGCGCATCCTGGGGTTGCGAATACGAAGCTTTTCCAAGTCGGGGATCACGGCCCAATCGAGCGGCTGATACGGCGAGGGATGGGCAAGTTGATTGAAACTACGCTCAATTCCGGAGCTGAGGGTGCCTTGGCGACGCTATATGCCGCTACCGCGGCCGACGCCCAGGATGGTGGATACTATGGACCCAAGGGCTTCCGGGAGATGCGAGGTGTAGAGATTCGCTCGGCAGAGATTGCGCCGCAAGCGAGGGATCAGGCTGCCGCCGAGAGGCTGTGGACAGAGTGCGAGCGGCTCGGTGGCGTAAAGCTGCTGCATCAGGATTCTGCTCGGGTCTCGGGATAAGCTTGCACCTTTATTGCAGCCGGAGCGACAATCGCTCTCTATGACCTCTAGCAAGAGAAAGATTTCGGCCGAGGGAGCACCGGCTGCTATTGGCCCGTATTCTCAGGCCGTGCAGTGTGGCGGGATGCTGTATGCCTCAGGACAGATCGCTCTGGATCCTGCTGCAGGAACCCTGGTACAAGGCGGGATTCGCGAGCAGACAGACCAGGTGATCCAGAACATCCGAGCGGTGCTCGGAGCGGCAGGCTGCGGCCTGGGCGATGTGGTAAAGACAACGGTGTTCCTGCAGGATATGGGCGACTTCGCGGCGATGAACGAGGTGTATTCGCTCCACATGGGGGCAGATGGAGCGATTCCGCCGGCTCGGTCGACGGTTCAGGTTGCGCGACTGCCCAAGGATGCGTTGGTGGAGATTGAGGTAATCGCGTCCGTGCCGCAGGGCGTCTGAGTCGCCCACACAAAAAGCCCCGCCTGCCGAGGCAGTCGGGGCGCTGCTGTCTTGCTCCTGCGGTGAGGCCTAACCTTTGACGATCTTGCCGGTCTTGATGCAGCTGGTGCAAACGCGAAGCCGCTTGCTTGCGCCGCCGATAACGGCTTTGACCGGGCGCAGATTCACATCCCACCGGCGGCGGGTCTTGTTATTCGCGTGGGAGACGTTATTGCCGAATTGCGGGCCTTTGCCGCAGAGTTCACACTTGGCTGCCATGGAAGTACTCCAATCCTGAATCGCAAAACTTGTGCCATTTCGCCCGCCGGTCCAGCGGCCGCCCTTCGGAACTGGGCCTGGAAATGGTAGGCACGAGGAGACTCGAACTCCTGACCTCTACCGTGTCAAGGTAGCGCTCTAACCAACTGAGCTACGCGCCTGAGGTGCGTCGTTTCAGTGTAACCGGAACCGGCGGCCTCAGGCAATGGTTTTGAGGCACAAGCAATGGCCGTTTGCCGATGCAATAGGATGGGTTCTGCTGATCTATGGCCTTCCTCAAGCAATTCGGCGCAGTGCCAAACCTTCTGACGCTCACACGGCTGTTCATCATTCCGTTTCTGGTCATTACCATCCTCGACCGCCAATTTCATCTGGCGTTCGCCTTATTTGTGGTGGCCGGTGTGAGCGACGGTTTCGATGGGCTGATGGCGCGATTGCTTTCGCAGCGCACCCGGCTAGGCCAATATCTGGATCCAATTGCCGATAAATTGCTCCTGAGTACGCTTTTTCTTGTACTTACGCATGTATCGCTGGTGCCGCGCTACGTCACGGTGCTGGTATTCAGCCGCGACTTGGGAATCCTGCTCATCTCAACATTGCTGTTTGCAACGAACGTGCTGCGCGATTTTCGGCCCAGCCTGCTAGGCAAGCTGAATACTGCGGTACAGATTGTGGGCTTGACCGTAGTTATGGTCGGACAGGTCTGGTCGTACGAGTACCTCGGAACCGTGAGATCTGCCCTTCTGAAGTTGATCGCGGTGCTTGCTCCGCTTTCGGCCGCCCAGTATGCGTGGATTGTGATCCGGCGGGTCAGCGCTGCTGAAGCTCACGCGACGTCGCAGCCATAGGGCAGGTTTCCGGCAGCTCTGCGGTCCGACTGGCGTAATCCGGGCATCTCGTCTGGAAATAGCCCGACGTTTAGCTGGCTTGCGCGGCTTCGTCTTCCGCGCTGTCTTCTTCGTTGAGAATGTCGTCGAATTCCGAGGAATCGAACACCTCTCCGCAGAGCTGACACTCGACAAACTCTACGTCTTCCTGGCGGGAAACGACGCGAACCTGGGGATGTTTGCAGGAGGCCGGCATATGGGAAAGGATTGTTGTTGGAGCAAGTTTGCCTTTGACCGCTGGGCTTGTCAATCGCTGGCAGGTGGCATAAAGCGGTCTTTTTGTGCTACCGCAAGAGAGGCGATGCGGGCAGCCAACCTCGCTTGCAATGGCCCCCGCGTGGACGTAAACTATTTAGGACCAATCAGGTCGCATTACAGATTGGCCGAATCCAGGGCACTCATGCTTCGACTCACCAAAAAAGCGGATTACGGTTTGATGGCGCTGAAGTACCTGGCTGAGCAGACCACCCCATCGGGTCAGCCTGCGGCTCACAGTGCCAAGGACATCGCGCAGGCGTACCACATACCGCCTCCGCTTCTGGCCAAGATTCTGCAGACGCTCGCGCGTGCCGGGCTCCTGGTTTCGCATGCGGGGACGAACGGGGGATACGCTCTGGCTAGACCCGCAACCGAGATTTCGGCCTTCGAGGTCATCCGCGCCATCGATGGCCCGCTGTTCATCACCAGTTGCATCACCATCCATGGGACATGCGACCTAGCAGGTCATTGCACCATCAAAGAACCATTGCGCAAAGTGAATGACGCCATCAAGGAGTTGCTGAGCGGGATTCGCATCAGCGATCTCGCCGAACCAGCGGCCACAGAGATTCAACCGGAACAGGGGGCTGCTGTTGGGGGCGGCCTGGTCACCATCGTCGCCGTTTAGCGAAGCCAATGTTGGCATTCGATTTCCCGGCGCACACAGGACATGAGACACGGAGGAGCAAGAGAGATGAGCAACCAGGAAGCAATCAGCGGAAACGGCTCGGGCAGTCAGATGAGCAACAGCGGCATGATTATTACTCAGGCCAAGGGGCCGCTGCCCGAGGGCGTGCACCTCCCGCTGTACATGGACAACCACGCAACGACTCCGCTGGATCCGCGCGTGCTCGATGCCATGATGCCGTATTTCACGAATAAGTTTGGGAATGCCGCGAGCCGCAACCATGCCTTTGGGTGGGAAGCGGAGGAGGCGGTTGAGAATGCCCGCGCGCAGATCGGGAAGCTGATCAACTGCACGCCGAAGGAGATCATCTTCACCTCAGGCGCCACCGAATCCAATAACCTCGCCATCAAGGGCATCGCAGAGATGTACCGCGAAAAGGGCAACCACATCATCACGCAGGTGACGGAGCATAAGGCCGTGCTCGATACCTGTAAGAAGCTCGAGAAGATGGGCTATAGGGTGACCTACCTGCCGGTCCAGGCAGATGGCCTGATTGACATGGACGACCTGAAGCGTGCAATTGTGAAGGACGGACCGGACAAGACGATTCTGGTCACCATCATGTACGCAAACAACGAGATTGGGGTGGTTCAGCCGATCCGGGAAATTGGCAAGATCTGCCATGAGGCCGGCGTCTTGTTCCATACTGACGCGGTCCAGGCTGTAGGCAAGATTCCTGTGGACGTGCAGGCGGACAACATTGACGTGTTGTCACTCTCGGCCCATAAGATTTACGGCCCGAAGGGGGTCGGCGCGCTGTATGTTCGTCGGCGTAATCCGCGTGTGCAGATCACGGAACAGATCAACGGCGGTGGCCATGAGCGCGGGATGCGCTCCGGAACACTGAACGTTCCGGGCATAGTCGGACTTGGCAAGGCTTGCGAGATCGCCGGAGCAGAAATGGCAACTGAAGCGGAGCGGGAACGCGAGCTGCGCGACTACCTCCGTCACAAGCTGGAGTCCAATCTGGATTACGTTCAGGTCAACGGCAACATGGAGCATCACCTGCCGGGCAATTTGAATATGAGCTTTGTGTATGTGGAGGGTGAATCGCTGCTCATGGGCATCAATGACATTGCTGTCTCGTCCGGATCAGCCTGCACCTCGGCCACGCTCGAGCCGAGCTACGTACTGAAGGCTCTGGGTCTTGGAGATGAAATCGCGCACAGCTCCATCCGGTTCGGCCTGGGAAGGTTCAACACCAAAGCGGAGGTGGATTACGTCGCCGATAAGATCATTGAAGTGGTCCAGAAGCTGCGCGAGTTGAGCCCGTTGTACGAGATGGTGAAGGAAGGAATTGACCTGAGCAAGATTGAGTGGGCCGCGCACTGACAAAGAGGTACGCCGTGATTGACCAACTCATAGGGCGCATGCAGAACAGTATGGCAGCAGCTATCGGCCAGTTGTTTACAAGCATCGAGATCTTTATCAGTGCTCTGATCGGTGCAGGATCGGCCGCACTGACAATTGATTGGTGGCGGCGGGGGGGTCAAATACAAGAGCGTTCGATGCAACTTGAGAGAAGTCCGGCCGCACCAATTACCGCGGCGTATCATCTAAAAGGAGCGACAGGAGAGAAATCATGGCATACAGCGAAAAGGTAGTAGACCACTACGAGAACCCCCGCAACGTCGGCACGCTGGACAAGAGCTCGGCCGAGGTAGGTACGGGACTAGTCGGGGCTCCTGAGTGCGGCGACGTGATGCGCCTGCAGATTAAGGTGAACCCTGAGACTCAGGTCATCGAGGATGCCAAGTTCAAGACTTTTGGTTGCGGATCGGCGATCGCCTCCAGCTCGCTCGCGACGGAGTGGGTAAAGGGTAAGACCGTTGCCGAGGCGCTGACGATCTCGAACACGGACATCGTGAAGGAGCTGGCACTTCCGCCGGTGAAGATTCACTGCTCCGTGCTCGCCGAGGATGCAATCCGGGCTGCCATCGGCGACTGGAAGAAGAAGAACGGCGTCACGGAGTCGGCTTCGACCGAGACCGCAGCGGCTCATTGATTTGCAGAACCGCGGCGCCGCAGCACGGGCGCCGCGCAAGTGGTATCGAGCAGTACGATTGAAACGCCTATGTCCCTTGTAACGCTCCAATCCGAGACATCAAAGAGCGCAACTGCTGCGCCTGACGCACCGGCTCAGCCTGCTTCGCCGGTGCTCACGGCCGATGGTGAGAGCGACGGAGCAAAGACGGTTCGCATTACCGCGCGTGCTCTGAGGCGCATTCGAGCAGCCATGGCCAAGGAAAACATCTCTCCGGAAGCGGGTGGGCTGCGGCTCGGTATCACAGGTGGTGGCTGCTCCGGGCTGAGTTACAACATCCGCTTCGACAGCCGCCCGCGGGAGCGCGACCGCGTCTACAGCTTCTCGCAGCAGCATCTGGATGCGAACTCTCCAGCCGAGGCGCCGGCATACAGGATCTTCGTCGATCCAAAGAGTTTCATTTACCTACACGGCATGATCCTCGATTACGAAGAGACATTGATGCGGCAAGGCTTCAACTTCATCAATCCGAACTCGACCAAGAGCTGCGGCTGCGGTTCGAGCTTCTCTGCCTAAGCGACCGATGCAGGATCGAACCTACTTCGACATCTTTTCCCTGCCCCAGCATCTGAATATTGACCTCGTCGCTCTGGAGAAGAGTTTTTACGCGTTCTCACGGAAGCTGCATCCGGACCGATTTGCCGGCCGTTCTGCAGCCGAGCAGGAAGCAGCTCTCGCGGAATCTTCACGGCTCAACGACGCGTACCGCACCCTGAAGGATCCGATCGCCCGCACGGAGTACCTGCTCAAGCTC
>JAICMT010000397.1 GCA_025929125.1 Acidobacteriaceae bacterium
AGGTGCAGCAAAAAATCATTGCCGGAGTCATGGCGTTCGGAAGCGGAGTGCTGATCTCCGCGCTGGCCTTCGATTTGATGGACGAGGCCTATAAACGTGCGGGATTTGCTCCGGCAGCCATCGGGTTTGTTTCTGGCGCGGCGGTTTACACGGCATGCAACTGGGTGCTGTCGCGACATGGAGCCCGGCACAGGAAGCGGTCCGGGACCCAGCAGGCATCGGAATCCGAGCAGCCCGGAAGCGGGCTGGCGATCGCCGTGGGTGCTCTGCTGGACGGAATTCCGGAGTCGATTGCGATTGGCGTGAGCATGATTGCGGGCGGCGCGGTCAGCATGGTGACGGTAGCGGCAGTGTTCCTGTCGAACGTTCCGGAAGGACTCTCAAGCTCGGCGGGGATGAAGAATGCCGGGCGGTCCAAGCAGTATGTGTTTGCCGTATGGACCGGCATTGCAGTCATCTCCGCGTTCGCGTCCTTGATCGGGTACGCGGTTTTCCGTCACTTCACAAGCGGTGTGATCGCCGGGACGATCTCTGTTGCCGCGGGAGCGATTCTATCGATGTTGGTAGACACGATGATACCGGAGGCCTTCGACAGTACTCATGACTTTGCCGGGCTGATTACGGTCATCGGATTCCTGATTGCGTTTTTGCTAACGAAGCTGAACGGCGGGTGATGGCCCTCTCCAGCGAGACCATCAGGTCAGTCTCGGCACTCCCTTGCCCCACGTCTCCGGAGGTGCGAGCTGGCGCCGGATAGGTGGATCGGTCATATCCCGCTTCCTGCCCGAGAAGATCTGTTCGCCCTGAGAAATGAGGTAGTCCGCGGTTCGCGCCGCGAGCGCCTGAATAGTGAGGCCCGGATTTGCGGAGCCCTGAGTAGGAAAAACGCTGCCATCACATACAAACAGGTTAGCAATATCGTGTGAGCGGCAGAATTTATCCACCACCGAAGTGCGTGGGTCGGAGCCCATGCGGCATGCGCCCACGAGGTGCGCATAGCGTGGTTCCTGGACCACCTCTGTGGCGCCCGCGGCACGCATGACCTCCATCGTCTTTTCCTTCGCAGCCCGGATGAGCTTCTTGTCGTTGTCGTGCAGATTGAAGGTGACATGCGCGACGGGCAGGCCGAACTTGTCCTTATCTTCGGAGATTGTGACGCGATTGTCTGCCCACGGAAGGATCTCACCGAGCAGGCCGAACGATGCCCAGTGGTTGTAATCCATCATTTCGCGCCGCAGCCCCCATCCCCATGCCTTCTTCGCGGCGAACATTTGCTTGCCGAAGGCTTGGGGCAAAGGCCCCACGGTCTGGATCGCGAATCCACGCGCGAAGTCGTTCTTCGGATCGGTTTCGTAAAACTCCTCGGTAAGGGCGTGCGCAGGCGGCGCCTTGTACATACGGACCAGCTGCTCGAAGCGCCCAAGGACAACGTTGCCCGCTTGCGCCATCAGGTAATGACCGACAACTCCGCTCGAGTTTGCCAGGCCTTTTTCATAGCCCTTGCAGGCGGAATTCAGAAGCAGGCGAGGCGTCTCGATCGAATATCCGGAGACGATAACGGCCCGAGCGCGCTGGAAACGGGCCTCGCCCTGGCGATTGAAGTAATGGACGCCTCGAACCCGGTTCTCGCTGCCGAGCTCAATGCGCGAAACCATGCAGAAGTCGCGGATCTCCGCGCCGCTGCGGAGGGCATCGGGCACATGGGTGACCAGGGTGCTGGCCTTCGCGCCAACTTTGCATCCCTGAATGCAGAATCCCCGGTAGATGCAGTGCGGCCGGTCTCCATGCGAGCCGGAGAGGATAGCCACCGGACCTCCGATGGAGACGGGGATGTTTAGCGCAGTGCAACCTTTGATCAGCACATCGCCAACACCGCCCATGGGGTGCGGCCCGTAGGCATATCCATGCGGATGGCCCCAAGGGTAATATGCCGGGCCGGCCACCGGCATTTCCAGCTCGAGCTGCTCGTAATAGGGCTTGATCTCGTCGTAGGTGATGGGCCAGTCGGCGCCCACGCCGTCTCGCGTGTAAACCTCAAAGTCTGACGGATGAAGTCGCGGCGTGAAGGCGGCCCAATGCACCGAGCCCCCGCCCACTCCTTTGCCGCAGTTATTGGACCCAAGGGCAAGTGGATCAGAACCGCCGGTTACGCGAGGCTCGGTCCAGTACAGTTCCCGCGAGCCGGCCTCGTCACTGACCCAGTCGCGCTCTGTGTCCCAGAACGGCCCTGCCTCCAGGCCGACGACGTTGAATCCGGCACGCGCCAGCCGTTGCAGTAAGACCCCGCCAGCCGCGCCGACGCCGACAATGGCGTAGTCAACCTGCTCCTCGTCCTTGAACCGGCGCATGGGGAGATGAATGGATTGAAGCGAGCC
Source organism: Acidobacteriaceae bacterium (assembly GCA_025929125.1). Taxonomy (GTDB): domain Bacteria; phylum Acidobacteriota; class Terriglobia; order Terriglobales; family Acidobacteriaceae; genus Edaphobacter. Next base: position 2,376 of record JAICMT010000397.1, read on the forward strand.
GAGCATGTGCTTGCGGCTCTGGGGAGCTTCGAACGCTCCGAGGATGGGCCCCTTCAATGCGAACCTCCGCTTCCATGATGGCTCTGAGGACTCTCCCCCGAGGCATCGACTTCGCCAGAGACGGAGCTGCGCGGAGGAATCCAATCGTACCGTTGAGGTTCAACTTCCCAGGGCTCGGGCTCTCCCCGCTCCAGCCGTGTGTATGCGCGAGGATAGGCCGGCCCACCGAAACCGATTTCGTCCCATGCCCACGGATGTGCATAGTAAGTGTCAATGGCGTCGGCCATGATCAACTGCCAGAATCGCGTCACCGACATTTTTTTCCAGATCTCCG
>JAICMT010000477.1 GCA_025929125.1 Acidobacteriaceae bacterium
CCATGAAGAAGTCGGATTACCGGAAGTTTCAAGTCAAGTCGGTCACAGGTGTCGACGACTTCGCTTCCATGCGCGAGATCATCCACCGGCGATATAAGCGACTGAAGGATGCCGAGTCTCTGGAAAAGAGCACCGAAAGCAAGACTTTTCCGTCGCTCATCCTGATCGACGGCGGTCTGGGACAATTGCATGCCGCCGCCGATGCTCTAGCAGAGCTTGGCATTCAGCCTGGTGTACCCGGTGCGCCGGCCCTGGCCTCCATTGCCAAACGGGAGGAGATTGTCTACGTCTACGGACAGGAGTCGGAGCCGATCGTGCTGGAACGCCGCTCGCCCGTGCTGCACCTGATTCAGAAGATCCGGGATGAATCGCACCGATTCGCCGTGAGTTACCATCGCAAACGCCGCGAGATGCGCGACCGTGAATCCGAGTTGGATGGAATTCCTGGCGTAGGCCCTCGGACCCGGCAACGGCTTCTCGAGCATTTCGGCAGCATCCGCGCCTTACGGAACGCCTCTCCGGACGCGCTCAGGGCCGTCGTCAACGCCACGACGGCCGCGAGCATCCGGAGCTATCTCGACGGCGAGGTGCAGTCCGCCTCCGCGCCCACGACTAAAATGGCGCCATGACCTCCCAGGCCGTTCCGCAGCAGGCCCGCCCCACCTTTACGAACGAGCCGTTCCTCGACTTCACCAGCCTGGAGACGCGCCACGCGATGGAGAGCGCGCTCCGGGAGGTCCGGTCCCGGCTAGGTCACGAGTACGACCTGGTCATCGGCGGCCGGCGCGTCAAAACTCAGGGCAAGATCGTCTCGATCAATCCAGCCCGGCCCCGCGAGGTGGTTGGCGTGCATCAGATGGCGGTCGCCGAGCACGTTGAACTCGCCATGTCAGCCGCACAGCAGGCGTTCACATCATGGTCCCGCCGCAGCCTGCCGGAGCGGGCGGAAACTCTTTTCCGGGCCGCGCAGATCATCCGCGAGCGCAAATTTGAGCTTTGCGCTTGGCTGACATATGAAGTCGGGAAGAACTGGGTTGAGGCGGACGCCGACGTAGGCGAGACCATAGATTTCCTCGAGTTTTATGGTCGCGAGGCTCTGCGCCTCCATGGTGCTGCCACTCCCATCCAGCTTCCCGGGGAGCGCAACCTTCTCCGTTACATTCCGCTCGGCGTCGGTGCCGTGATCCCGCCGTGGAACTTTCCAATGGCCATTATGGCCGGCATGACCTCCGCTGCGATCGTTAGCGGCAATACGGTCATCCTGAAGCCTTCGGGCGATGCCCCTACCATTGCTGCAATCTTCTTTTCGATCCTGGAGCAGGCCGGGTTACCCGACGGCGTTGTGAACTTCTGCCCCGGAGCGGGTTCGAAATTCGGCAGTGCATTGGTGGCTCATCCACAAACGCGCTTTATCGCGTTTACCGGGTCCAAGGCGGTGGGCCTCGACATTCACGAGTCCGCGGCACGGACCGCGCCCGGTCAGCGCTTTATCAAGCGCACCATCCTGGAGATGGGGGGCAAGGATTCCATCGTTGTCGAGCCAGACTGCGATCTCGACTCAGCCGTGCAAGGCGTCGTCGCTTCAGCGTTTGGTTTCAATGGCCAGAAGTGTTCCGCATGCTCTCGTGTCATCGTGCACGAGTCTATTTACGATCTCTTTTGCGAGGGGCTTCAGCAGCGCACCGCGGATCTCCGCCACGGCGATCCCGCTGAGAACTTCAGCGTCGGGCCGGTGATCAACGAGGCTGCCTTCCAATCGATCTTGAACTATATCGAAATTGGAAAGAGCGAAGGCCGCCTGCTCACCGGAGGTCACGCGGTTCCGAATGCGGATTATGGGTACTACATCGCCCCCACTGTGATTGCAGACGTTGCTCCGAGCGCGCGAATTGCACTTGAGGAGATTTTTGGGCCGGTGCTTGCGGTCCTTAAATCCCGCAGCTTTGATGAGGCGCTGGCTATAGCCAACGACACTGAGTACGGACTCACCGGCGCGCTCTATTCCCGG
>JAICMT010000097.1 GCA_025929125.1 Acidobacteriaceae bacterium
AGACCCATCGGCCTTGCGTTCAGTTCTTCTTCCGAGAGCCCTGCACACCAGCGCTCCGCGTCCTCCTCCACCTGTTCCATCGAATGCACAAACTGGCGCACCACTGGGTCGAGCTCGCGATGGGTGCCGCGCAGCCAGGGCTCCGGCCCCGGACTGGGCTTCTTAACATCAGTCACAGGCCCTTCTCCTTTCGAAACTCCCGCACCACATCGGCTACATCCCGGTGTTCGCGGTCTACTGCATCGTTCATGGCGCGCACTTCATCCGCGCTCAGCTTGCCCGCCAGACGGTCCATGGCGATCTGTATTCCCGGCCTTTGCTGCAGCGAGTCCTCACGCACCAGCGGCACTGCCTCATACGGAGGAAAGTAATGGCGGTCATCCTCAAGCACTGTTAGTCCCAGCGCCCGGATCGGTCCATCGGTCGAGTTCCCTGCCACCATGTCAACCTGCCCGCTGGCCAGCGCGCGGTACAGCAGGCCTAAGTCCATGGTGCGCGGTGCGCCGTCAATTTTCATTCCGTAGGTCGCCCGTAACCCCGGCAGCCCGTCGGGTCGCGACTCAAACTCGTAGCCAACACCGAGCCGCCATGCATTCCCCGTCTGCGGCCCCCGTTGCACCGCATCGGAGATCGTCCTCAGCCCAAGCCTCTGTGCGTCGCTACTGCGAACCACCATTGCAAAGGTGTCTTCGAATCCGAGCCCACGCTCCACCTTCACTTTGTATCGATCGGCATAGAGCCGGCTCACCGTAGCGAATAGGCTTGCCGCATCGCGGTGTCCGGGCGAAGGCAGCGGTTGCTTCAAAATTGCCGTCAATGCGGTGCCGGTGTACTCCACATAGGCATCGATGCGACCGGATAGCAGCGCCTGCTGGCAGAGGTAGCTGCCGGCGAGGTAGAACCGCCGCTCGACCCGCTGTCCCGTCACCGCCTCGATCTCCTGCGCGATCAGCTCACCCAGGACGACCTGCTCGGTGAAGTTCTTCGCTCCGACCACCACGCGCCCGGATCGCGGTGGCGCACAGGCCATGCAGACGAGTAGTGTGCAGCAGGCCAGCACGCACACACCGAAGCTCACGGGTCGAGTCATTGACGCCGGACCGCCAGTTTCTTCTCCAGCAGACCGAGCGTTGCGTCAGCACCCAGGGCCAGCAACGCCGCCGGAATCGCACCGGCCAGCACCAGGCCGTTATCCACGCTGGCCACTCCGCGAAATATCAGTTCACCCAGGCCGCCGGCGCCAATCGCCGCCGCGATGGTAGCCACGCCTACGCAGGTTACGGTCGCGGTGCGCAGGCCGGCGAGAATCACACTTGCCGCGAGTGGCAGCTCCACTTTCGCGAGCCGCTGATTGCCAGTCATCCCCATGGCATTGGCTACATCGATGAGGGCGGGATCCACGCTGCGAATTCCTGCGTAAGTATTCCGTAGGATCGGCAATAACGCATACCCGGTGAGCGCGAGAATTGCTAGCCGCGCTGCGTTCGCGCCCAGCCAAGGAACAGGAAGCAGCAATCCGAAAAGCGCGAGACTCGGCACCGTCTGCACAATGTTAGCGAGGCCGATCACGGGGCGGGCTAGGCTCTCCCGCCGCGTCAGCAGAACGCCAAGCGGCAGGCCGATGGCGGAGGCGAGCAGCATGGCGCCTCCGGTCAGCCACAGGTGCTCGAGGGTTAGCCGCGCGATCTCCCACCCGTGCTGCGAGATGAAGCGTCCCATTCCGAACAGCTTATACGCAGTCTGCCCTTCAGCAAGCGATCAGTGGACGGTCTTCATCCGGCGCGACATGAAATCCATGAGCAGATAGTTGCCCAGGGTCTGCGGCGTGGTGAAGTAAGCCTTGCCCCGGCACATCGCACTCACCTGCTGCACAAATTGCATCAGGGAATGGTCGGACGCGAGCATGAAGGTGTTGATCATGATCTGCGAACGCTTGCAGCGACTCACCTCTTCGAGCGTCTCCTGAATGACCAGCGGATCCAGCCCGAACGCATTTTTGTAGATACGCCCATCGGGCAACGTCAGCGCGGAAGGCTTCCCGTCGGTGATCATGACGATTTGCTTCATGTCTTTGTTCTGTCGAGCCAGAATTCGCTGCGCCAGTCGCAAGCCCTCACGCGTGTTGGTGTAATGCGGCCCCACCTTCACCCTTGAAAGCTGGCTAACCGGAACCTCTTCGGCGCTGTCATGAAAGAGCACGAGATTCAATGTGTCGCCCGGAAACTGCGTCCGGATCAAGTGCGACAGCGCCATTGCGACCCGCTTGGCCGGGGTGAACCGATCCTCGCCGTACAGGATCATCGAGTGCGAGCAGTCCAGCATGACGACGGTGGCGCAGGAGGACTGGTAATCCGACTGGTGCACGTGCAGGTCGGAATACTCGATATTCAGCGGTGTATTCTCCTCGCCTTCAATGGCGCTGCGAATCCCCTCACGCGCGAAGACGGAACTGAGCGTCGCGGTGATATCGAGGTTCAGGGTGTCACCGAACTCGTACTGCTTCGTGCTGCCATTGGTCTCGACACCTGCGGCTTCGTGCCGGGTGTCGTGCCGGCCGAGGTTGGAGCGGCCTAGAGGACCCAGCAGCTCACGCAAGGTCTTGTATCCGAGAAAGTCCATCGCCTTGTCGGTTACTTCAAAGCGCGCCTCTCCGTTCCCGGCGCCCTGGCTACCCTGCCCTTCCTGTGGTTCCTGGGCGTTGATGTAACTCTGCTCCTGCATCATCTGGACGATCTGATCAATCAGCTCTTCGACCTCGTCCTGCGAAAGGGCGTCATATTTTTGCTGCGATTCCTCGTCGAAGAGCTCACCGGACTCAAGCGCTTCGCGAATGGCTTCGCGAAGGTTCTCCATAGTCTGGTCATGGATATCCATGAAGTTGGAGTAGGGGTCCTGATACCCGGAGTCCAGCAGGAAATCCGAGAGGGCCTGCAGGAGGTCCTCTAAGCCGAGCGAGGATGCCAGGTCTCCGGTGAATTTAGTGTAGCGGATGCGCTTCACGGTGCTGCCCCCTGTTCCATCTTAGACGCCCCTCAGGACTCCACGATTCTTCGGGGTCTCAACGTCTTGTTCCGGACATCACGGCCAATCGGCCTTCCTTATACCAGCAATCCGCGTCGGCAAAGCCAGCTTCACGCATCCAGGCAAGCTGACGTCCCACGTCGACACAGCGATCCTGTTGTTGCCGATACAGCGAATCGGTCACTTGCTGCTCGGTGGCTCCGAGCGCCCGGACCTGATGCAGCCAGAGGGCCCGGTAACGGGCCTCGAGCTCCGATGTGGGGCCGGCAACCTGCTCGGCATTGATGAACACCCCTCCGGGTCTGAGCGCCTGGTATACGCTTTGCAGGACGCGGCGTTTGTCGTCGTCTTCCAGGTGGTGAATGGACAACGCGGAGACCACCGCGCTGACTTGCTCCGGTATCGGCTCGGTCACATAGTCAGCCTGGATGTAGGTGACATTCGGATCGGAACCGAGGCGGTTGCGCGCGAGGTCGAGCATCGCGCCGGAGAAGTCGAGCAAGTAGAGATGCGCAGTCGGAAACCGCTGCCGTATCAGCAGGCTGTAAAGGCCGGATCCGGCCCCGAGATCCACAATCGATTGCGCGCCGGATGGCAGCAGATCCACTGCCCATCGATAGAAGGAGTCACAGCCGGGAATCAGGCGCGACCGGTCGCGGTCGTAGGTCGATGCAGTAGCGTCAAAGACTGCGCGGGTGATATTTCGCATTCGAATATTCTCTGGCCCAAGAATAATAAATTCGAATGTAACTTGCAAAATCTATCAGAACTACTTATTACAAGATATCGATCTAATTGAAGCCACGACGCATGCGGCTGCGGCGGAGCTCTTCACGCTCCGCATCACGATCGCGGATTTTTTCTCCATATCGGCTGGCCTCTTCCGCGCGAGCCTTCTTTTCTCCGGCGGTGAAGCTGCGCTCCTCGGTGCGGCTGAGGCGTTTGTGGGCGTACATACCCTCAAGCAGGAACTCGGCAGCGCTGACGGCAATCTCAGGTCTGGTCTTGGCGGTGATCTGGAGAGGCGCAAGACGCTCGAATAGCCCCTGAATCTGCTTGAGCTCGGCCACGGAATCGACGGCGGCCTGGATGTCGTTGAGCTGCACGGAGCCGCCGAGATTGAACCACTGCTCAATTTGTTCCGTGCTCTCCCCTCCGAAGTACTCGTCGAAGACGCGAGCGACGGCGGTGCGGATGATCTCGCGCACCACGGTGTCCGCTCCGCGCATTTCGCCTTCGTACTCCAGCTCGATTTTGCCGGTGATGCCGGGCAGCGCGGAGTAGATGTCTCCGACCCGAGCGACGGCCAGCTGCTCGCCATGGAGCAGGGCGCGACGTTCCGCGTTGGAGGCCACCAGCTCCATGGTGGTGATCGGCAGGCGTTGGGAGACGCCGGAGCGCTTATCGACCTTCTTGTCGTCCCGAGCGGTGAAGGCGATCTGCTCGACGATCTGGCGAACGTAGCGCGGAATCTCGAGCGTGGCCTCTCGCCCGGCGCGATCGGTCCAGGCCTCCTGCGCGGTGATGCGGATGCCTTCCTCGACGTCCTCCGGATAGTGGGTGCGGATCTCGGAGCCGATGCGGTCCTTGAGTGGCGTGACGATCTTGCCGCGCGCCGTGTAGTCCTCCGGGTTGGCGGAGAAGACGATGGCAACGTCGAGCGGAAGGCGGATGGGATAGCCCTTAATCTGCACGTCGCCTTCCTGCATGATGTTGAACAGGGCAACCTGGATTTTCCCGGCGAGGTCGGGCAGCTCATTGATGGCGAAGATGCCGCGGTTGGCCCGCGGCAACAGGCCGTAGTGCATGGTGAGCTCGGAGCCGAGGTCCTGGTTGGAGCGTGCAGCCTTGATCGGGTCCACATCCCCGACGAGGTCGGCCACGGTTACGTCGGGGGTGGCGAGCTTCTCGACAAAACGTTCTTCGGGAGTCATCCACGCGATCGGGGTCTGATCGCCCAGGCGGGCGATGAGCTCACGCGAGAACTTCGAGATGGGCACGTAGGGATTGTCGCGAATCTCCGAGCCTGCGATGTAGGGCACATGAGGGTCGAGCAACGTGGTTAGCGCGCGCAGGATGCGGGACTTCGCCTGCCCTCGGAGACCGAGCAGGATGAAGTTATGGCGGGAGAGGACGGCGTTGACGACCTGGGGAACGACGGTGTCGTCATAGCCAACGATGCCAGGGAACAGCGGCGACGCATTGCCCGAGGGAGCGGAAGCGGCACGCAACCGGGCAATCAGGTTTTCCCGCAGCTCGTCCTTAACCGAGCGGTTCACACGGGCAGGAGTGAATTCACTGGCGCGCAGCGCGCCGAGAGTGGTGGGCAGAGCAGTGGCCATACTCAAGTATAGACGCGCGAACCCGAGCCGCCGGGTGCGTGGACAGCGGCCCTCACCGGCGGAATGTAGGCATGGAAGCAAACTCGAGCAACGCGGCATGAGCAGCTACCGGTACGGGAGTCGGGCAAAACGCGAGCGCTGCGGCTCGCGCACGGAGGCGAAAGCACTTATTCTGTTTCCATATGCCCAAGTTATCGATCCGAGACCTAGAACTCGCGCACAAACGTGTGCTCATCCGCGTTGACTTCAATGTTCCGCTGAAGGATGGCGTGATCACAGACGACACGCGAATCCGCGAGACGCTGCCGACGATTGAGTACGCGCTGCGCCACAAAGCAAAGGTGATCCTGTGCTCGCACCTGGGGCGGCCGAAGGGCAAGCCGGTCGAGTCGATGAGCCTGCGGCCACTGGTCGCGAGGCTGCGGGTTCTGCTGGAACACGTTCTGACGGATGCAGAGAACGTGGCGTTCTCGCCGAACTGCGTGGGTGAAATTGCCGAAGAGCTGTCGCGGCAGCTAGAGTCCGGCCAGACGCTCCTGCTGGAGAATCTGCGGTTCCACCCTGAGGAGGAGGCGAACGATCCGAAGTTCGCTCAAAAGCTTGCGGCCTTGTGCGATATCTATGTGAATGACGCGTTCGGCAGCGCGCACCGGGCGCACGCATCGACCGAGGGTATTACTCATTTTGTGAATCAATCGGCCGCAGGATTCCTCATGGAGAAGGAGTTGAACTTTCTGGGCAAGGTGCTGACGGAACCGGACCGGCCTTTTGTGGCGATCATCGGGGGTTCGAAGATTTCGGGCAAGATCGACGTCGTGGACAATCTGCTGGACAAGGCGGATACGCTGCTGATCGGCGGCGGCATGGCCTACACCTTTTTGAATGCGCTGGGGCAGCAGAC
>JAICMT010000164.1 GCA_025929125.1 Acidobacteriaceae bacterium
CGGACACGAGGGCATGGGCCTGGGCGATGTGAAGCTGCTGGCCATGATCGCCGCGTTCCTCGGATTCGCTGGAGCGCTGCTCGCGTTCTTCGCCGGCGTGATGGCGGCGACAGTCTACGCACTGTTTTTGCTGGCAACCCGCAGGGCCACGGCGAAGTCGAAGATTCCGTTCGGCAGCTTTCTCGGAGTCGGCGGCCTGTTTGCCGCAGTCGTCGGCGCCCGGCTGCTGGACTGGTATCTGGGCTTCTGGCGCTGAGAACTTTCTATCCTTCGTTCGTTCCTGAAACTCGCTTCCTGTTATCTCAGCCTTGGCGCGCATCGCGTATCGCGCTGAGTGTTCGAAAACCGCGCAAACCGCAGCTTTGCTTGACACTTGACCAACGCACTTCTAGTCTCAAAGATGGCGCATGACGAGTTATCCGTACATCTGGAATTACCTGCCGCTGGCGCTGCAGATCCTGGTCGCAGCCGGGCTGGCCGCAGGCATGGTCGGCGCATCCTTCCTGATTGGCAAACACAAGAACAGCCGCACCAAGCTGGGCGCCTATGAATGTGGAATGGACCCGGTTGGCGATGCCCGCGGACGGTTTTCCGTCCGCTTTTACATGGTCGCCATGCTCTTCATCCTGTTCGATGTAGAAGCCGTGTTCATGCTGCCTTGGGCCGTGATCTTCCGGCGGCTCCCCGGCATTACCGGATCGAAGATGTTCGGCTTCTGGGAGATGCTGGTTTATCTCGCGTTTGTCGGCGTCGGCTTGTTCTACGTATGGAACAAGGGCGTGCTCACCTGGTCCAACGACAAGGGAGATCTCTAGATGGGCGGCACCCCGACTCCACTTCCCGTCCCTGATCCCGGGCCGATGGCGCAATCGCCTGGCCCACACCCTGGCCCCGAGCCCGGTCCGAGCGGAACAGGCCAGCGCGAATATCCCAAGCAGGCCATCTTCGGCAAAGACGCTGTGTTCGCAGCCATGCCCTGGAACGAAGCCATCGCGGCCCTGGGCGAACTTGCCATTGACGCAAAATGGGCCCGCCAGGAACTGACCCTTACGGTTGCGCGCGAGAGCATCGCGGCCGCATGCCGGGCGGTGCAGGCGGCCGGCTATCACTTCTTCGAGGATCTGACGGCGGTGGACTGGTATCCGCAGGAGCCGCGAATGCAGCTCTCGTACCACATCCTCTCGTTGGAACTGAAGCAGCGTGTGCGATTGGCCGTGCTGCTGGACTCGGCCGACCTGACAGTGGATTCGATTACGGGCGTCTGGCCTTCAGCAAATTTTTACGAGCGCGAAGTTTTTGATCTGTTCGGAGTGAAGTTTGCCGGGCACCCCGGCCTGACGCGGATCATGATGCCGCCCGACTGGAACGGCCATCCGCTGCGCAAGGATTACCCGGTCGAGGGATACAGATAATGGCGCCTGTAGCCGCACCTGACATGATCGTACCCGGCATCGACGATGTAATCGCCGACGCAAAGCAGCACGGGACCGGCGGCGCGGGCGAGCACTCGATGGTGCTGAACATGGGCCCGCAGCACCCGTCCACACACGGCGTACTGCGGCTGGTGCTGGAGATTGACGGCGAGAGCGTTGTCTCCCTGGCGCCGGACATCGGCTACCTGCATACGGGCATTGAGAAGACCTGCGAGGCGAAGTTCTACCAGCAGGTAGTACCGCTGACCGACCGCATCGACTACCTCTGCCCGATGACCAACACTCTCTGCTACTGCCTGGCAGTGGAGAAGTTGCTCGAGATTGAAGTGCCGGAACGAGCCGAGGTTCTGCGAGTGCTGCTGAACGAGCTGACCCGCATCCAATCGCACCTGGTCTGGCTTGGCACCCACGCCATGGATATCGGCGCGCTGACCGTGTTCCTCTACTGCTTCCGCGAGCGCGAAGAGATCCTGCGAATCTTCGAGGCGCTCTCCGGTCAGCGGATGATGACCAGCTATTTCCGCATCGGCGGCATTGCCCTGGAACCACCGCTTGGATTTGCAGAGTGGGTACAGCGCCTGCTGAACGATCTGCCCGAGAAGATTCAGGAATACGAGAACCTCCTTACCGCCAACCCGATCTGGATGGGACGGATCAAGGGCGTCGGCTACCTCTCGAAAGAAGATGCGATCGCGCTGGGAGTCACCGGGCCGCCGGCCAGGGCGTCGGGAATTGACTGGGATCTGCGGCGGGATATGCCGTACTCCGGGTATGAGCGGTACAAGTTCGCCGTTCCCATTTCGACCGACGGCGACGTCTGGGCCCGCTACGTGGTCCGCATGCAGGAGATGCGCGAGTCCGTGAATATCTGCCAGCAGGCGCTGGACCTGTTTACCAGCATGCCTGCCACTCGGCTGACGGCGAACGCACCGAAGATCGTGCTGCCGGATCGGGAGCAGATGAAGACGCAGATGGAGAGCTTAATCCATCACTTCAAGATTGTGACCGAAGGCTTTGCTGTGCCTGCCGGGGAAGTCTTCCAGGCGATCGAGTCGCCACGCGGCGAAATGGGGTACTACGTTGTGTCGGACGGCACGGCCAAGCCCTATCGAGTCCATATGCGAAACCCGAGCTTCGCCACCCTGCAGGCGCTGGAAACGATGTGCAAAGGAAGATTGCTGGCGGATGTGGTGGCAGTGATCGGGTCGATTGACATTGTACTGGGAGAGATTGATCGCTAGTTGCCGCGGCACCGGGCGCTGGTCGAAAGAGGAGTTGCGCTGCTGCCTTCTGTTCATCGCGAGCTTTGGGTTTCTTGGGGCTCGCTGCTGCGGTCGTATGCGGCGGCTCACGGGTTGCACAGCGGGCAGTTTGCCGTAATTGAGTTTGGCGAGGAAGCCATTGTGGTGCGAGCCGGAACCAAGTGGATCCGATTTACGGAAGACGGGATGGAGCGCAGCGCCGGAGGCCGAGAGGGCTTCGCGCTGCGAGAGGATGGGACAGTCGAGCTCGACAGTAAGATTGATGAGATGGATTTTGCGGCGGAACGCATTACGCGGGAGCTGATGGCGAGATAGGTCCGAAGGACTGGACCACGCTCAGGTGCAGGACGGGTAAGGAACACGATGGCTGCAGTAACAAATACGATTTTTTCGCCGGCTACGGCGGCTCGATTTGACCGGCTGGTGACGCTGTATCCGCTGAAGCGGTCGGCGCTGGTGCCGATGCTGCTGTACGCGCAGGATGAGATCGGGTACGTGTCGGAAGCTGCAATCCAGGAGATTGCGACTCGGCTGGACCTGTTCGACCTGGATGTGCGAAGTGTACTGAGCTACTACTCGATGCTGCGGACCAAGCCGGCGGGCAAGTACAACGTGCAGGTTTGCACGAATATCAGCTGCATGCTGCGGGGCGGCTACGAGATTCTGGACCACTGCAAGCGGAAGCTCGGGATCGGACACAAGCAGGTGACGCCGGACGGGCAATTCTCGCTGGAAGAAGTGGAATGCATTGGGGCCTGCTGCTGGGCGCCGGCCATGCAGGTGAACTACGACTTTCACGAAGAGCTGACGCCCGAAAAAGTAGACGGAATCCTGGCCGAGTACGCGGCCGGGCGCGGAAAGGACGTGAAGTAAATGCCGCGATACGTCTCGCATCCGGATGAAGTGATTGTGCTGAAGCGCCGCCATGGCAAGGGCGCGGCGGACATCGATAAATATATGGAGCTGGACGGGTACAAGGCGGTCCAGAACGCGATTGAGCAGGGTCCGGATTGGATCATCAACACCATGAAGGCCAGCGGACTGCGCGGAAGAGGGGGCGCCGGCTTCCCGACAGGCATGAAGTGGAGCTTCGTGCCCAAGCAATCTGCCAAACCGAAGTATGTGCTGGTGAATGGGGATGAGTCGGAGCCGGGCACGTGCAAGGATCACGTGATCTTTCTCGAGGATCCGCACTCCGTGATCGAGGGAACAATGATCGCGGGGCTGGCGATCGGCGCGAAGATGGGGTTCATCTATCTGCGCGGCGAGTACCGCTACCTGCTGAAGATCGTCGAGAAAGCAGTTGCGGATGCGTATGCCAAGGGATTTCTAGGCAAGAACATCTTCGGCAAAGAGGGCGTGGATTTCGACATTGTGACGCAGACCGGCGCTGGAGCCTACGAGGTCGGCGAAGAGTCCGCGCTGATGGAGTCGCTCGAAGGCAAGCGCGGAGTGCCGCGCATCAAGCCTCCCTTCCCTGCCGTGGTGGGGCTCTACGGCGGCCCGACCGTAATCAACAACGCGGAGACGATTGCCTCCGTGCCACACATTCTGCTGATGGGTGGTGAGGAGTACGCGAAGCTCGGCTCGGAACGCAATGGCGGGACGCGGCTGTTCGGAATCTCAGGCCATGTAGAGCGGCCCGGCGTGTATGAGCTGCCGATGGGCTATTCGCTGCGTAAGGCGATCTTCGAGGTCGGCGGCGGAGTCAAGGGCGGCAGGCAGCTGAAGGCAGTAGTGCCCGGCGGCTCCTCCTGCCCCGTGCTGAAGGCCGACGAGATCGATGTAGGACTGGACTTCGATCAGATGGGGAAGGCGGGAACGATGCTGGGCTCGGGCGGCATTGTGGTGCTCGATGAAACCGTGTCGATCGTCGAGTTCGCCCTGAGGACGATCAAGTTTTACCAGCACGAGAGCTGCGGCTGGTGCATTCCCTGCCGCGAAGGCACCGACTGGATTAAAAAGACTCTGACGCGGGTGTACAACGACGGTGGCCAGAAGAAGGACATCGATAACGTGCAGTATCTGGCAGAGAACATGATGGGCAGAACGTTCTGTCCGTTGGGAGATGCAGCGGCGATGCCTACGCTCGCTTTTGTGAAGAAGTTCAGGAAAGAGTTCGAAGATTACATCGACGGCAAAAAAGCAGGCACGCCGCTGATGACGGAAGAGCAGGAACTGGCGGGAGCGGCACACTAATCCGGTGAACAACAACCGCACGCTGACAGTTGTAGTGTGGCTCGGGGTTGGCTTCGCACTGGTTGTGTTGGGAGTGCTGATCCACTCGCGC
>JAICMT010000161.1 GCA_025929125.1 Acidobacteriaceae bacterium
GAGAACAAGGGCTTCGGCTCCTGAGGGACAAATCGGAATGGCGACTGCAACGCTTGAGACATCGAACCACGCAACCACCCCACGGCAGAACGGCCGTACCATTCGGGTCGAGGTTTACCGCCAGGAAACTCCCGACAAGCCGGGCCGCACCGAGAAATTTTCCATCCCTTACCGGCCGAATCTGAACATCACCAGCCTCCTTGGCGAGATCGCACTCAATCCTGTCACTGAGGAAGGGAAGCCGACCACCCCGATCACCTATGACTCCAACTGCCTGGAGGAGATCTGCGGCTCCTGCGCTATGCTGATCAACGGCAAGGCCCGGATGGCCTGCTCCGCCCTGGTGGACAAGCTCGATCAGCCGATCCGCCTTGCCCCACTTTCCAAGTTCCCGATCGTGCGTGACCTCTCCGTTGACCGCTCCGTGCTCTTCGAGAACCTCAAGGCGGTCCAGGCCTGGGTGCCCATTGACGGCACCTATGACCTCGGTGCAGGACCGCGCCAGTTCCCGCAGATTCAGGAGCAACGTTACCCCCTCTCCAACTGCATCTCCTGCTGCTGCTGCATGGAGGTCTGCCCCCAATTCAACGATGCCACCGGTTTCGTCGGCGCGGCTACCATCGCTCAAGTCAAGCTCTTCAACATGGATCCGGCGGGAGCCGTCCTGAAGGAAGAGAGGCTGCGCGCTATGGCCGGCGACGGCGGCATCCAGGAGTGTGGCTACGCCCAGAACTGCGTGGAAGCCTGCCCCAAGCAGCTCCCGCTCACTGAGGCCATCTCCGACGTGGGCCGCGATGTGATCGTCCAGCAGGTCAAGGACTTCTTTACCCGCTAATTCGCGAATTCAGAGAAGCCTCTGTATCTACTAGATTCAGGCCACTTAGCGTGTCACATTAGATTCCCCTGACTGCGCATATCCCACTTCTCGGAGTGGGATAGACTTTTGCCTGCCCGCGTGAATGAATGGACATAACCAGTCCGCCTCCACGGAGTCTTAACAGCAATGGCCACACCTGTTGCAGTTCCGCTCAGCCAGAGCGAGATGTCGATGAACGAGATCGAGCGCGCCGAGTCTCTGGCGCGCCGTTACCACGCCGAGTTCGTCGACCTCAAGAACTTTAAGATCTCCCACGAGCTCTTCAAGAGCGTTCCTGTGGATATGATGTTCCGCTACAACTTCGTGCCACTGGAGCAGCTCGAAGGCCGCCTTGCCATCGCCGTCAGCGATCCCTCTCGGCTCATGATGCTCGATGAGATCTCCGGCTTGCTCGGCCAGCGCTTGATTGTCCGCGTCGCCACGCTCTCGCAGATCACAGACCTGCTCAAAAAAACGGAACAGAGTCAGCGGGTCCTCGAAGAAGCCAGCGAGGGGCTCGCCTTCGACGTCCTCACCGGCGACGACAATGCCGACGAGAACATCTCTATTGAACGGCTCACCGGCGAGGGCGATATCTCCCCCATCATCCGCCTGGTGGACACCACGATCTTCACCGCACTCGAGCGCCGCGCATCCGACATTCACCTGGAAACCTGCGATGACTCGCTGCTCGTCAAGTACCGCATCGATGGTGTCCTGCAGCAGGCCATGGCTCCCATCGCGCGAGAGCACCACCAGACCATTCTCTCCCGCGTCAAGGTGATGAGCGAGCTCGACATTGCCGAGCGCCGCGTCCCCCAGGATGGTCGATTCCGCGTCCGCTACAAGGGCCGCCTCATCGATTTTCGCGTCTCCATTATGCCCACTGTCCATGGCGAGAACGCCGTGCTCCGCGTGCTTGATAAGGAGTCGATGTCGGAGAAGTTCAAGAAGCTCTCGCTCGACGTGGTCGGTTTTGACGACGACGACCTCCGCCGCTTCCGCCGCTACATCAAGGAACCTTACGGCATGGTGCTGGTCACCGGTCCCACCGGCTCCGGCAAGACCACCACGCTCTACGCCGCGCTCAACGAGATCAAGTCCGAAGAGGACAAAATCATCACCATTGAGGACCCGGTCGAGTACCAGATTCGCGGCATCACGCAGATCCCCGTCAATGAGAAGAAGGGCCTCACCTTCGCTCGCGGCCTTCGATCTATCCTCCGCCACGATCCCGACAAGATCCTGGTCGGCGAAATACGTGACGCTGAGACCGCCCAGATCGCGATCAACTCCGCCCTCACCGGTCACCTCGTCTTCACCACCGTCCACGCCAACAATGTGGTCGACGTTCTCGGCCGCTTCCTCAACATGGGCGTCGAGCCTTACAACTTCGTCTCGGCGCTCAACTGCATCCTCGCCCAGCGGCTCGTTCGCACAGTCTGCGAGTTCTGCGTGCGCAACGTCAGCTACTCCGATGACGAGCTGCTCTCCAGCGGCCTCGAACCCCACGAGTGGAAGGGCTTCCAGTTCCGCGAAGGTACAGGCTGTATCGAGTGCGGTGGCACCGGATACCGCGGCCGTTCCGCCATCCATGAGCTGCTCGAACTCGACGACGAGATTCGCGAGATGCTGCTCGCCAAGAAGCCCGGCAGCGAGATTCGCAAGAAGGCCCGTGACAAGGGGATGAAGTTCCTGCGCGACTCTGCGCTCGATCGTGTCCGCAGCGGCATCACCACCCTGAAGGAGATCAATAAGGTCACCTTTATCGAGGCCGGGAGATAACGCGGTGACGCCGCAGGTACCCTCAATTCGTACAGCAATGTCGCAGGTAGACTAGGACGAATGGAATTTCTGCCGAGAACGTCAGGAGCACGGCCACGGCTGGCCTGTGAGCTTCGCTCCGAGGGCATCGTCGCCGCTCGAGCGGACGAGGCCTCGGACCTGCTCGCCGCGGTCTCCCGCAGCAATCTCGGCAATGCTGTTCTTCCCCTGGTCCGAGTCGGCGAAGTTCCAGGCAGCCACGCTTTCGGCACCGAGCGTCCCGCGGTGGTCGCCGCTCTCCGCAAGGCAGTTGAGGCTGTCCTCCAGCGCAGCCGCGACCTTACCCTCATCGTGCCCGACGGCGCGGCCCGTGTCCTGCTCCTCGACTTTGACGCTTTGCCCACAAAGCCTGCCGAAGCGCTTTCCGTAGTCCGCTTCCGGCTCAAGAAGCTTGTGCCTTTCGAGGTAGAGCACGCGGCGGTCAGCTATCAGGTCATGACCTCCTCCCGCGACTCGATCCAGGTTCTCGCCGTAGCCATGCCTGGCGATCTGATCGCGGAGTACGAATCCCTCGTTCACGATGCGGGGTTCGAGCCCGGTGCAGTTCTGCCCAGCACCCTGGCCGCCATCGCCGGCCTGCGAGAGGGAGACCGGCCAGCGCTCGTCGTCAATGCCTGCCACGATGGCGTCACCACCGCGATCGTCCACGGCGGCATGCTCCTGCTTCATCGCACGGTCGATCTCAGCGCCTCCGCAAGCTCCTCGCCGGAATATGATCCCTGCGCAACCGCAGTCGCGCCGACCACGCCGGCCGAGACCAGCATCTCCGCCATCGCAGCTCGCCTCGCTGCGGGCCGTACTGCGGTGGTTTCTGAGCCCCCTGCTGCACCTGCGGCCAACGCCAGCCGCACCGAGATCACCCAGGCCGTCAGCGTCGCCGGCGCATACTTTGAGGACACCCTGGAGGCCCATCCCTCAGTAATTCTCTCCGCCGGAACCCTGGGTGCGGCCGCTCTCACCGGCATGCTTGACTCCGCAGGCATCCGTCCGGTCGCCGTGCAGGAGCTCGTGGATCGCAATATGCTCGGCGTCGGCGCCTCCACTGGGGCCGCCGCCATTCCCCTGGGATGGCTCGCGGGTGTTCGGGGGGCGCTGACGCTCTGATGCGTGTCTCCGTCAATCTCGCAACCCATCCGTTCGTTGAGCTCCGGCCCATATTGGCGCGCCTGCGTATTGCAATGGCATTCCTTGCGCTGCTTGCGGTCGGCCTCGGAATCGCCCTACACATCTCATCCCGACGCGTCAGCGCTGCCGAAGCCCGCATGCAGGATCTCCGCAACCAGACCGCAGCACTCGTGGATGAACGCACCGCCAACGAGCAACGCATGCGCCAGCCGCAGAACCTCGCGATCCTCGATCGATCCCGGTTCCTCAACGAGGTCTTTGCGCGCAAGAGCTTCAGTTGGACCGCGGTCATGATGGACCTCGAAAACGTGCTTCCAGCAGGCGTCCAGGTCAGCAGCATCGAGCCAATCATTACCGCGGACGGTGACGTGAACATTCGGCTCCGCGTCAGTGGAGAGCGCGACCGCGAGGTTGAACTTGTCCGCAATCTGGAGCGCTCGCAGCGCTTCATCTCCCCGCGTCCGGTCACCGAGTCCGCCCACTCCCAGGACCAGAACCGGCCCGTATCGCCGGGCCTGCCTCCCGGGGCGGTGGAGTTTGAGATCCTCAGCGGCTATAACCCGCTGCCGGCGCAGAAAGCCGCCATCCAGAAAGATAAGACTACCTCCAGTCACGCCGCCGCAAAAACATCTTCCTCGGCACCGCCATCGAAGAAGCCAGCTCCTGCGGGAGGCGCCCGATGAGTACCGCCACTGTCGTACGTTCCGCCCCCACGTCCAGCAACACCCCTCCGACTCGAAATGGCAGCTGGCTCACGCCGCTCAACCTGCACTGGGCGGCCGCGGGGCTGCTGGTCCTGCTCAACCTCTATCTCATCGTCCATCTTTTTGTGCTCTGGAGTGTCTCCCGCAACTACAAGGCCGAGGCCTTCGAGCAGCAGAACACGCAACTGCGCGTGGCGCGCGTAGCAGCCCAGCCGCTTCGCGGTTTGGATGAAAAGCTCGCCGCCGCCACGGCGGGAGCAGATGGCTTCTACAAGGACCGACTCCCCCAGACCTACTCCGAGGTGATCTCCGAGTTCGGCGCCCTTACCCGCAAGGCCGGCGTCCGCCTCACCGGCGCGCAGTACACACCCGCCATCGTGCTGCCCAACTCCACCGGCCAGCTCACCGAACTCGACATCGATGCCCGCCTCAGCGGCGAGTACCGGCCCCTCGTCCAGCTGCTCAATTCGCTCGAGCGCGATAAGACTTTCTTTGTTATCAGGACCGTTATCTTCAACGGCCA
>JAICMT010000167.1 GCA_025929125.1 Acidobacteriaceae bacterium
CTCGCTGAGTCGCACTGGAAGGCGAAGGGGATCGACCTGTCCTCCATCCTGTTCTCGCCGACGCTGCCGTCGCATGTGAAGCGGCGGAGGACGCAGGAGCAGGACCACGGCCTGGATCATGCGCTCGACCATGCGTTGATTGAGCAGGCGCGGCCGGCGCTCGACAATAAGACACCGGTTACCGGAGACTTCGCCATCCGCAACGTGCACCGCACTGTGGGCGCAATGCTCGGAGGCGAGATTGCCCGCCGCTACGGCACCGCCGGCCTGCCGGAGAACACTATCCACTTCAAGTTCAACGGCTCGGCCGGTCAGAGCTTTGGAGCCTTTGTTCCCAAGGGAGTTACGTTGGAGCTGGAAGGCGATTCGAACGACTACCTGGGCAAGGGACTTTCCGGTGGCCGCATCATTACCTACCCGCCAAAGACGTCCAGTTTCCTGCCGGAGGAGAGCATTCTGGTGGGCAACGTGGTCCTGTACGGCGCCACGGCCGGCGAGGTTTTCCTGAACGGAATCGCGGGCGAGCGCTTCGCAGTCCGTAACTCTGGAGCCACCGCTGTTGTGGAAGGCGTGGGCGACCACGGCTGCGAGTACATGACCAACGGCCTGGTGGTTGTGCTCGGCTCAACCGGACGCAATTTTGCTGCCGGTATGAGCGGCGGCCGCGCCTTCGTGTACGACGATCAGGGGGACTTTTCCACCCGTCGCTGCAACCGCGCCAGCGTGGACCTAGAGCCGCTAACTCTGGCCGACGACCTCGACCTGGTTCGCGGTCTGCTGCAGCGCCATATCGACTACACCGGAAGCCCGCAGGCGGCCTGGATTCTGGAGCACTGGGAGACCACGCAGGCCGGGTTCGTCAAAGTATTTCCGCATGAGTACAAGCGTGTCCTCGGCGTTCCCCGCGTCGACTCGTTCTACGTGTCCCCAATCAACTCTTCGCCGATGATGGCAACGGAGCAGGTGCAGCATGGGTAAGATCACAGGATTCCTCGAGATTCAACGCGAGCAGCCAGCCCGCCGTCCAGTCGAAGATCGGCTTAAGGATTGGCAGGAGATCTACAAGCCCTTCCCGGAGGAGAAGCAGCGCGAGCAGGGCGCTCGCTGCATGGATTGCGGCGTGCCGTTTTGCCATACCGGTTGCCCAGTTAACAACCTCATCCCCGACTGGAACGACCTGGTGTACAACGGGCGCTGGGAGAGCGCCATCCGGCGGCTGCACGCCACCAATAACTTCCCGGAGTTCACCGGCCGCATCTGCCCCGCGCCTTGCGAAGCGGCCTGCGTACTCGGCATTAATCAGCCTCCGGTCTCAATCAAGCTGGTTGAGCGCAGCATCGTTGAGCGAGCCTGGGAGGAGGGCTGGATCAAGCCCGAGCCTCCACAGGAGAAGACCGGCAAACGAGTTGCTGTCGTCGGCAGCGGTCCTGCCGGACTCGCGGCCGCGCAGCAGCTTCGCCGTGCAGGCCACTCGGTCACGGTATACGAAAAGAACGACCGCATCGGCGGCCTGCTCCGGTACGGCATTCCCAACTTCAAGCTCGAAAAACACGTCATCGATCGCCGCCTGGAGCAAATGCGCGCCGAGGGTGTCACCTTTGTCACTAACGCTCACGTCGGCGTGAACGTTCCGATTGAGACGCTGACCGACGAGTACGATGCCGTGCTGCTGACCGGCGGCGCGGAAAAGCCGCGCGACCTGCCGATCCCAGGCCGTGAGCTGAAAGGCATCCACTTCGCAATGGAGTTTCTGCCGCAGCAGAACCGCCGGAATGAGGGCGACACCATTGATCCGGCAGTGGCCATCAGCGCAGAGGGCAAGCGCGTCGTGATCCTCGGCGGCGGCGACACCGGCGCCGATTGTCTGGGCACCAGTCTGCGGCAAAAGGCAAAGAGCGTGCACCAGTTCGAGATCATGCCCAAGCCGCCGGAGAGCCGCGCCGCTTCAACCCCGTGGCCGCTGTGGCCGCTGCAGCTGCGTACTGAGAGCAGCCACGAAGAAGGCGGCGTCCGCGATTGGACCATCAACAGCGTTCGGTTCGAGGGCGACGAGAGCGGAAATGTCCGGCGCATTCATGCGGTTCGAGTGGGGCCTCCACCCAAGTTTGAACCGATCCCGGGCAGCGACTTCACCATTGAGGCGGATCTGGTGCTGCTGGCGATGGGCTTCCTCGGGCCCGTACGCAACGGCATGATCGAGCAGCTTGGGCTGAAGCTCGACCAGCGAGGCAACATCGCAACCAACGGCGAATACATGAGCTCCGTCGAAGGCGTATTCGCAGCGGGCGATATGCGCCGCGGCCAGTCGTTGGTCGTGTGGGCCATCTCGGAAGGCCGCAAGGCAGCCGAGGCAGTGGACCACTACCTGTTCTCCAAGAGCGCAAAGTCACTGCCCGTTAGCCGTCGCGTCCTGGTGTAGGGCTGGATGTCGCGGGTGTTGCCTGGGAACTCGAGGAGGCTCTTGTTGGCACTGCACTGCTATCGTGCTGCAGCCGATTCCGCTGCACCTGGCGTTGTCCTTCGAGTAAACTGCCCTTGGCGGCATGGCGCGTCATACGCCCACGATCCAGGGACAAGCACGGGCGAGTAGCTCAATTGGATAGAGCACCGGCCTTCTAAGCCGGGGGTTGTGGGTTCGATCCCCGCCTCGCCCACCACACTCCTAGCCTGACTCTTCGTCGCGGAGCGGCCGTATGCGAGCAGCCGAAGGACATCCAACCGCTTGGCCTAAACGTACATGGCTGTCTCTGAGCACGTGCCTGGAGCAAAACCGAAGGCACGCTCAACGCGCGCCTTCGGTTCGAAACTGAGGAGATGGTGCACCCGGAGCGATTCGAACGCCCGACCTACTGGTTCGTAGCCAGTTGCTCTATCCAGCTGAGCTACGGGTGCATAGCTATAACTTCTAAAGAATAATGGATCGAAGCGCCGATAGCAACCGCGCGACAGATGCGCTTCAGGTCAATGCTGCGCTTCGGATGCGTTGACCGGGACTGCTCCGTCTGCCGCTGCCGGCTGATTCGCCTGAAACGTCGAACCCGCATCCTGAGCCAGGCGCAGCACGCGTCCAGGCATGACGCCAAGCAGTAAAGTCGCGACTGCCGTGAGCGCCAGTGCGGCTCCCGCCGCGATGCTCATCGTTTCGGCGATGCGCGGCGCGTCTGCCCCGTCTTCACGCCGCGAGTAGACGGAAGCGAGCAGCCGCAGGTAGTAGGTGCAGGCCACGCCGCTGTTGATCAGGCCAATCACTGCCAGCCATACATGCCCGGCCTGAAGCGCACCCGTAAATACGTAGAACTTGCCGAAGAAGCCGCCGGTGAAGGGAATACCAATCAACGAAAGGAGGAAGAGAGCAAGCAGGGCAGCCAAAATGGGGCGGCGAAGCGCCAGGCCCTTATAGTCGTCCACGGTCCGTAACGACTCCTGAAAACCCGCCGCCTCCGTAACCACGATGAATGCCCCAACATTCATTGCCGCATAGGCGGCGGTATAAAAACAGGCGGCTGCGATTCCCTGGGCCGGCAGAGCAGTAAAGGCTACCAGCAGATATCCGGCATGCGCGATGCTGGAGTACGCGAGCATGCGCTTCACGTCACGCTGCATCAGCGCGCCCAAATTACCGAGCGTCATCGAGAGGGCGGCGAGGATCCAAAGCATCAGTGTCCAGCGATGCGACATGGATGCAAATCCGGAGAATGTAACCCGCAGCAGCACGGCAAAGGCCGCGGCCTTAGGCGCAGTCGACATCAGCCCCACCACCGGAGCAGGCGCACCCTGGTACACGTCCGGGGTCCAAACGTGGAAAGGGGCAGCCGATACTTTAAAGCCGAGCCCCACTATCATCATTGCCAGCGCAAGCAGTGCCATTCGCGGGGTCGCGTTGCCCCCGATCGCTGCCGCAATCGCGGTCAGGCTGGTGCTGCCGGTTGCTCCGAACGCCAGCGCAATTCCATAGAGAAAGAACGCTGTAGCAAACGACCCCAGCAGGAAGTATTTGAGCGACGACTCCGAAGAGGCAGTCTGCGACTTGCGAAAGCCCGCCATGATGTACGTCGAAATGGAGGAGATCTCCAGCCCGATGAAGACCATCAGCAGCTCAACGGAGCAGGTCATCAACATCATGCCTACTGCGCCGAACAGTACCAACGAGAAGTACTCCCCTGCGTGGCTGGCGTTGCCGTCGAAATAATCGAGCGAGCTAAGCAGGGTCGCGATCACGATCCCTGCGATCAGCAGGTGGAAGAACACGCTGAAAGCATCCACTCGGATGGTTCCGCTAAAAGCCACCAGCGGACCCATCGCGAGTTGCAGATAGCTGATGATTCCAGCCGCAATCGTGCTGAGGATCGCCAGCCAGCCCAGCGGTTTCCGGCTGGCTCCAGGCTTTAGCATAGCCTCCATCATCATGATTGCCACGGCGGCGATGGTCAGTACGTACTCCGGCAGCAGAGCTGCGACATTTGGAGGAATTGGGGTCATCGCGCTCCTCCGGGCATAGTGGGGACGCCGGTGAACTGTCCTGCAAGGTGGGTCGTCGCTCCGGCGACGGTACTGCCAGCCTGCTGGGTTGCCATCGGGGTAGCCGCGGTATTGATCGCCCGCAGCCAGACGGAAGGCGCGACTCCCATGACCAGGAACAAGGCAACCATCGGCCATAGTGCGACGTGCTCGCGCGTATTCAGGTCCTGGGCATCGGTTACCGCACCTACTGGTCCAAGGCCGCTGTAGAAGATGCGCTGGATCATGGTAAGCATGTAGGCGGCGCTGAGAATCACGCCAAGCGTCGCGAACACGGTCCAGAAAAGGTGGTGCGTAAAGCTGGCCTGCATCGCTCCGGAGAGGATCAGAAACTCGCCCACAAAACCATTCAGCATCGGCAATCCGACCATCGCCAATCC
>JAICMT010000401.1 GCA_025929125.1 Acidobacteriaceae bacterium
AGGAGTGGACGGAAAGGTGGCGCGGTCGCCTGCGAATATCGGTCCTCCAAGGAGCAGGACAGCCAGGGCAGGCCGCAGGATGCCGCGGTCGAGCAGATGCGTGCCCAGCAAAGCTCCAAGACGGAGGATCAGAACGAAGTAAACAATCTGAAAGGCTCGTAATGGCTGCAGCCGCGCCACGAGATGCGACGTCGCATCCGGCCGGACATACAGCACGCAAACGAGTATCGCAGTCGTGCCCAGCAGCACAGCCATCTGCGCGAGCGCCTCAGCGGCGGACGAGGCGGGCAGCGAAGCCGAGGCAGAGCGGAGCCGACCAAGCCGAGTGCGGGAGCCGAGGCCGAGCAGGAGAAGCGGCGCTGCCAGTCCGGCAAGCTCATACCAGTGCCACTCCCCCGGAAACCAGTAAGTCCGGCTCAGGGCGGCGGCCACATAGGCGGAACTCTCTGGCGGAGCCAGATGCTCGAGGGCTGCGGCAAGCAGCAGAGCGGCCGCACAGCAGCAGAGAATGCCTCGCAGCCGGGCAGAACGGCTCCGCGCCCGAATGCAGGCCAACAGGCACACTGCGGCAATTCCGTAGCCTGCCATCAATGGATGCATCAGAGTTCCGAAACCGAGCGCGCCCACGCAGACGGCCAGCCACAGAAGGCGTCGCCGAGGCGTCGGTTCAGTGGTGAGGCGAAGCACGGCAAACAGCGCGAGCAGCATGCAGGGAGTGGAGAAACTGCGCGCGGTTACGTAAGGATCCATCAGTACCAGCGAGGTTCCCGCGACCGGCAGCCCAAGCCAGCACGCAAGCAACAGCACCGCGCCAAAACGCGCCCGCATGGAGCTCCAGCAAACGGTCGCGATGCCGTAGCCGCTCAGCAGTGTGGCGAAGACGCTGCAACCGTGAATCAGCAGAAGTATCGCGGGGAGCGCGAGGTGTGTGAGCCTGACCAGCGCGGCTATCAGAGGTGCGAACTCCGAGACTCGCATCGGCGCCAGCACGAAAGCGGTCCACTGCGGGAACAGCGCCGGATCGAGCAGGTGCTGCACGCCGGCAGCATAAAGTCCCCCATCTTCGGCGTAAGGATGGTAGCCCTCAATCGCAATTGCCACGAGTGCAAACACGGCCAGCAGGCACACCCGGCCGCTGCGACTGGCGAGGATTGCGGATGGGATGTCGGCCGGATTCGACAGCGGCTCAACGAGGACTGATGTTGCCAAATGCGACTCCGGGGGACGGTCAGCTCGGGTATCCGGCCCAATTTTGGGCGAGGTATAGTAGGTGCTTATTGTTGACGTAAGACGGTGCCCGGAGGTTTACATGGACCGCAAAGATATCGTGGCAAAAAAGCAGCAGTACATATATCCGGCGGTCGCCAACTACTTCACGGAGCCTCTGCCGCTGGAGCGCGGCGAGATGCAGCATGTGTGGGATGTGGAAGGGAAGAAGTACCTGGACTTCTTCGGCGGTATCGTCACCGTAGGCGTAGGCCATGCCAATCCCCGCATCACCTCCGCCACCAAGGCGCAGATCGATAAGCTGGGCCACACCTCTACGCTGTACCCACACCAGACCATGGTTGAGTTGGCGGAGAAAATTGCGCAGATTACTCCGGGACGGCTCGAAAAAAGTTTTTTCACCAGCTCGGGCTCCGAAGCCAACGAGACCGCCATAGATTCAGCACGCATGCACACCGGCAACATGGAGATCATCGC
This sequence comes from Acidobacteriaceae bacterium, assembly GCA_025929125.1. GTDB lineage: Bacteria > Acidobacteriota > Terriglobia > Terriglobales > Acidobacteriaceae > Edaphobacter. Next base: position 1,705 of record JAICMT010000401.1, read on the forward strand.
CCTGCGGCACTCCTACTCCGGGCGCTCCTCGCTGACGCGTTCGCTCACCGGCATCGCTGCATGGCGTAAGGCAAGCTACCAGATCGGCATCGTGCATGCGATGAACCCCTACTGCTATCGCTGCCCTCTCGGCAAGACTTACCCCTCGTGCGAGGTGGCTTGTGCCAAGGACATTGAGAACGTCATTCAGTCCTCAACCTCCGGCGCAATCGCGGGCATGATCGCCGAGCCCATCCAGGGCGTCGGAGGCTTCATTACTCCGCCCAAGGAGTACTTCAAGATCGCCTTCTCGATCGTCAAGCGCTACGGCGGTGACTTTATCGCGGACGAGGTGCAGACCGGCTGGGGACGCACCGGCAAAGGCTGGTTCGGCATTGAGCACTGGGAGGTAGAGCCCGACATCATGACCGCGGCGAAGTCGCTGGGCAACGGTTTCCCTATCGGCCTCACCGTAGCCACACCGGAAGTTGCGAATGCCTACCAGGGCCCGACCATTGCCACCTTCGGGGGCAATCCGGTGGCCTGCGCAACCGCCAGCGCCGTAATCGACCTGATCGAAGAGGATGACCTCATCCGCAACTGCGACGTTGTAGGAGGCTACCTCCGCGCTGGCCTCGAAGAGCTGCAGCGCAAGTACCCCGTCATCGGAGATGTCCGCGGCATGGGACTCATGCAGGCCCTGGAACTGGTCGCCGATCCTCAGACCAAAGAGCCCGCGCCGAAGCTCGCCAATGAAATGCTGGAAGCCGCACGAGAACGGGGTCTGCTCATTGGCAAGGGAGGCATGTACAACAATGTCCTGCGCATGTCTCCGCCGATGAACATCGGCAAGTCCGATGTGGATGAGGCGCTGCGCATGCTGGACGAGAGCTTTGCCGCTGTGACGCAGCGATCGATGGCAACGGCTTAGTACTCGCCCCAATCGGTTCGGTACAATCGAGCCAACGCATGGCCCGAC
>JAICMT010000301.1 GCA_025929125.1 Acidobacteriaceae bacterium
ACCGATCGGGCTGATGTTTATCCAAGTTGCAGCGCTCCATGGGGTGCGCGTGATTGCAGTCGTGAAGCGCGAGGACCAGATTGCAGCGGCTCGGAGGTTCGGCGCAGTTGAGGTGGTGCTGGTGACTGAGGGCATCGAGACAGTGGCTGCGGTCCGTGCCCTGACCGAGGGCGGCCGCGGTGCGGACGTGGTGATTGAAGCCGTGGCGACACCCGCCACGTGGGAACAGGGGGTGGCGATGGTGCGCAAGGGCGGCGTCGTGAACTTCTTCGGAGGGCCGCCTTCGGGTACGGTCGTAGCACTGGACACGAACCGGCTGCATTATGGCGACATTACGCTGAAGGCCAGCTTCCACCACACACCCAGCACCTGCCGCGCGGCACTTGAACTGATTGCGAGCGGGCGATTCGACGCAGCCGGATTCATCACGCGGACGGCTCCGCTGGAAGAGGTGCCAGGGGTGTTTGCCCGGATGATGACGCGCAGCGCCGAAAATCGGGCCGACATCAAGACGGCGATCTTCCCCAATGGAAGGCTGTGCGAGGCCGGGCCGCCGATTGCCGCCTGGATTGCAGAAGAGGCTGCGCTGGAGAGCGCGCGATGACCGCGGACGTGCATCTTCCCGAGGCATTCATTGAGCTGCGACCGTCCAGCGCTTCCGTAGCCCTGGAGGGCGCACCCGCTGAGTACGCGATGCCTGCGGAGCGACCCTCGCTGGAAGAAGCGCGGGCGTGGTGCCATTCGCTGGCAACCTCGCACTACGAGAATTTTCACGTTGCCACGTTTTTTCTCCCCAAGAGAGTTCGTCCGCACTTTGAGAGTCTCTATGCGTTCTGCCGCGTCTCCGACGACCTGGGAGACGAGGTGGGCAGCACGACGACCGCGCTGCGGCTGCTGGAAGACTGGGACCGGTTACTGGACGAATGCTATGACGCACCCCAGCTCTCGCAGCATCCAGTCTTCGTGGCGTTGCGGCCCACCATTGAAGCGTGTGATCTGCCGCGCGGCTTATTCCACGACCTGATCCGCGCCTTTATTCAGGACCAGATCAAGACGATTTACGACACCTGGGATGAGGCGGTGGATTACTCGCGGTATTCGGCAAATCCAGTGGGTCGGCTGGTGCTGATGATTTGCGGATATCGGGATGAGGATCGAGCGGAGCTCTCCGACCGGATCTGCACGGGACTGCAGCTGGCGAATTTCTGGCAGGACTGCGTGCGCGATTCCGAGATTCCACGGCGGTACATTCCAACCGAGTATCTGGAGCGCTTTGGCGTGGCGGAGGGCCAGATTGAGGGGCGCGTCTTTACTCCTGAGTTCCGAGCCATGATGAATGCGCTGGTGGATCGTACCCGGGCAATGCTTGCCGAGGGAGTTCCGCTAACAGGTATGGTGGATCCGGAACTTCAGGTGACGATTGACCTATTTCGCAGGGGCGGGGAAGCGATCCTGGACGGCATTGCCGCGCAGGATTATGACGTGCTCCGCGGACGTCCCGTGGTGACGCGACGGACGAAGCTGACGCTGCTCCTGGGGGCCGCGCTCCGGAAGCTGCGAGCCGGGACATCCAGGGTTCCCATCGCGTGAGCGCTGAGGCCGATTGCTTGACCGTCCCGCAAGAAGTTACGTCAGCAGCCAGGATCGCCGAAGCCTACCGCGCGTGCCGGGAGATTGCACGGCGTGAGGCCAAGAATTTCTACTGGGCGTTTCGCGTGCTGCCACAGCGCAAGAGCGATGCCATGTGCGCGGTGTATGCATTCATGCGCCGGGCGGACGATATCTCCGACGATGAATCTAAGCCGATTGAGCTGCGGCGGATGGAAATGCAGCAATGGCTCGAGGCGTGGCGCGCCTCGCGAGTGACAGCCTCGGATGACCTGGTGTTTGTGGCTTTGGGGGAAACGCAGCGCCGGTTCGATATTCCGGATTCGCTGCTCGAAGAGCTTGTATCCGGGACGACGATGGATCTGGAGCCCCTAGAAGCAGATGAGGTCCAGACATATGAGAGCTTCGAGGACCTCTATCGATACTGCTACCTGGTGGCTTCCGTGGTCGGTCTGGTGTGCATCCGGATCTTTGGGTACTCGGATGTGCGCGCAGAGGCGCTGGCGGAGGAGACGGGCGTCGCCTTCCAGCTCACGAATATCCTGCGGGATGTGAAGGAAGACATCGAGCGGAATCGCGTATATCTTCCGCGCGATCTGATGGATGAGTTTGGCGAATCGTTGAAAGACCTGCAGCAGCTCGCGAAGGGCCGCGCTATGACCGAGCGCGAGAGGGGAATGCTGGCAACGCTTGCGATTAGGGCTGAGAAGTACTACATCGCAGGCCGGAAGCTGATCCCATTGCTGGACCGGGACAGCCGGGCCGCGATGTGGGTGCTGATGACGATCTACCACCGGCTGCTGGGCCGGATGGCGCAGAAACAGATGGATGTGTTCACGGAGCGGGTCGGCATCTCCACCGGGGAGAAGCTCGTCATCTTAGCGCGAGGCGCCGCGATGGCAGCCATGAACCGGATGCTAGGATGAGCGCGCCGGAGACACCGGATGTGGCGGTGATTGGCGCTGGAGTTGCCGGGATGGCGGCGGCGATCGCTCTGGCGGGCCAGGGGGCGCAGGTGACGCTGCTGGAGCGTCGGCCGTTCGCCGGAGGCCGGGCCTACTCGTATACGCACCCGGCGCTGGATGAGGTGATCGATTCGCAGCACGTGATCCTGGGCTGCTGCACGAATTTTCTGGATCTGATGCAGCAGTCAGGGGCGTCGGAGACGATGCGGTGGTATGACGAGCTGTGCTTTCTTGAGCCTGAGGCTTCAGGTGTGCCGCGGAGAAGCTGGATCCGTCCGGGGCCTATGCCTGCTCCGGGACACAAGACGCTGAGCTTCCTCTCCGCGCCGATGTTGTCGCTTCGGGATAAGGCGGGGATCGCTGCGGGGCTGACGCATTTTCTTCGCGGATATCCGGCTAGCGATGAGGAGAGCTTCGCGGTGTGGCTGAAGCGAACCGGCCAGACCGAACGCGCGATTCGCCACTTCTGGGAGCCGGTGATTGTGGGGGCGCTGAACGATAGCTTCGAGCGCTGCTCGACCCGGTACGCCGGCAAGGTATTCCACGAATCTTTCCTGCGGTCGAATGACGCGGGACGGTTGGGGATTCCGGCGGCTCCGCTGACGCAGTTTTTCGAGCCGCTGCTCGCGCTGGCGCGGTCGCTGAAGGTCGATATACGGGAGAGCAGCGGCGTGGAATCGGTAGCTCCGCATTCGGATGGTGGCTGGTCGGTGATCACGCGGGCGGGTGAGATTCGCGCCGAAAGCGTTGTACTGGCGACCGGTTTCCGGCAGACGCAGGAACTGCTTCGGCCGCTTGGGCCGGCGATTTACTTCGAGTATGACCGGTTTGTAGCGGCGCCGATCACGACAGTGCA
>JAICMT010000462.1 GCA_025929125.1 Acidobacteriaceae bacterium
CCGTCAAGGTGGACGAGGATTCGCTCGAGCTCGCCGAAACCCTCATCAAGAAGCGCACCGCCCCGTTTGATCCCTCGAAGTTCAAGGACGGCTACGAGGTCGCCCTCAAGGAGCTAGTCGACGCCAAGTTGAAGCATCTGCCCATTCCCAAGGACGAGGCTCCAGCCCCGCACCGCGCTAAAGTCATCAACCTCATGGATGCGCTGCGCAAGAGTGTTCAAAGCGGCGACGCAGCCACGGAACCTACGCACAGCACCGGCAAGAAGAAGCCGCCGTCGCGCGCAGCCTCCCTCTTCCCTGCCGACGAGGAAAAGGCAGGTCCAACGCTGGTGAAGCACAAAGCCGCCAAAACCGCGAAGACGAGCAAGCGCAAATCCGCCTGAGCAGCGCACCGCCGCGCAGGACACAATTTATCCTCTACGTCATGGCTAAGACCGCGTCGGAGCTGTTCCTCGAGTTCTCTCGCAACAAACTGCGGACCCAGTACTGGCCCCGTCTCCGCTCCTGTCTGGAGTCGCTGACCGACGAGCAGATCTGGTGGCGTCCGAATCCCTCCAGCAACAGCATTGGCAACCTCATCCTCCATCTCAACGGCAACATGCGCCAGTGGCTGGTGAACTCCTTCAATCGAGCCGCCGATCACCGCGATCGCCCCGCCGAGTTCGCCGCCGAAGGCGGCACCGCCGGTCCTGCTTTGATCGAAATACTCGGCGACACTGTTCAGCAGGGTCTCGCCGTGCTCGAGCTCCTCACCGAATCTGAGCTCCTCGCCGAATATGACATCCAGGGCCACCATGTCACCGGGCTCGCCGCCGTCTACCAGGTCATCGAGCACTTCGGACTGCACTACGGCCAGATCGTCTACGTCACCAAGATGCTCCGTGATCAGGACCTCGGCTTCTATCGTGAGCTGAATGCTACCCGCAAGGTCTAAGACCCTCCGGCTCCCAAGCACCGCCGCAGAACGCATCTGACCAGATGGAGTACGCGAATGGCATCTGGAACCAAAAGTCCCGCAAAGAAGAGCGCTAAGGCCGCGAAGAAAGCCCCTGCGAAAAAGCGCGCCGCCAAATCCAGCTCCCTCGAACACAGCCAAGGCGACGCTGCCTCTAACGCCGTGGATGAACAGCTCGCGCGCTACCGCTCCATGCGCGACTTCCACATCACCGCCGAGCCCAGCGGCGGCAACCGCTCGGCAAAGAAAACCGCGAAGATCACCGCGCTTCCCTTCTGCGTGCAGAAGCACGCCGCCTCCCACCTCCACTACGATTTCCGGCTTGGCTGGAACGGTGTCCTGAAGTCCTGGGCGGTCGCAAAGGGCCCCAGCTACGTCGTCGCCGACAAGCGCCTCGCCGTTCAGGTGGAGGACCATCCCATGGAATACGGCGGCTTCGAAGGCATTATCCCCAAAGGCCAGTACGGCGGAGGCACAGTCATGCTGTGGGACCAGGGCACTTGGGAGCCGCAGCCCGCATATCCCGATGTTGACGAAGGTTTGCGCAAAGGCTCCCTGAAGTTCATCCTGCACGGAACCAAGCTGCAGGGAAAATGGGCGCTCATCCGCATGCACGGCAGATCCGGCGGATCGGAATCCAAGCCCAACTGGCTGCTCATCAAGGAACACGACGACTTTGAGCGCCCTGCTAGCGATCCCTCCGTCACCGACGCCGAACCGAAATCCGTCGTCACCAGCCGCACCATGGAAGAGATCGCCCACAGCGAAGACCATGTCTGGAACTCCAAGGAGACAGCGGGCACCGGCCAGGCCTGGTATCGCCAATCCGGCAACAGCGCCAAAGCGCCCGCACCCAAACCCGTCAGGACAGCCGAACTCAACACCGAGCTCACCTCTCTGCCCAAAGAATCACAACCCCAGTTCATTCCGCCGCAACTCGCCCAGCAAGCTGAAGCCCCACCCTCCAACAGCGGCTGGCTGCACGAGCTCAAGCTCGATGGCTACCGAATCCAGGCGCGAAAATCCGGACCCAAGGTACAGCTGCTCACCCGCAAAGGACTAGACTGGACCCATCGCATGCGCAGCATCGCTGAAGCCGTGGCGAGTATTCCTGCTGCCTCCGCAACCATCGATGGCGAAGTCGTCGTCCTGCGCGAAGATGGCAACACCAGCTTCGCCGACCTGCAGGCTTCGTTCCAGGAA
>JAICMT010000160.1 GCA_025929125.1 Acidobacteriaceae bacterium
ATCGCCGGCGGAAGCGTTATGACCGTCTATGACGTCAACGGCGATGGTCTGATGGATGTCGTGACCTCATTGAACGCGCACGGATGGGGCCTGGCCTGGTTCGAGCAGAAGCGCGACGCCCAGGGGAAGATCTCCTTCGTGCGGCACATGATCATGGATGACTTTGGAACTCAGAAGGAGAATGCGGGCGGTGTTACTTTCTCCGAACTGCACGGCACCGCTGCCGCCGATATGGATGGTGATGGCATTCCAGACTTCATCGTGGGGAAACGCTACTGGTCCCATAACGCCGACTATCTGGATCCCGATCCCTTCGGTGCGCCGGTTCTCTACTGGTACAAGACCGTGCGCGATCCGAAAGCACCCGGAGGAGCGCGGTTTGTTCCTGAGTTGATCGACAATATGTCCGGGGTCGGCTCCACTATCCTGGTCACCGATCTCAACAAGGATGGGGCCATGGACGTCGTGAGCGGCACGAAGCTAGGTACCTCCATCTTCTGGGGCAAGCCTCACAAAGCTGGCACCGTCGCCGCGAAGCACTAACGGCTGATCTGGCGGAAGCGGCACTCATTGCGGGTGTCGCTTCTGCTAGAGAATGCTTCGGATACTCCCGCCGTCCACGCCCCAGACCGACGACGTGATATACGAGGCCAGTTCGCTGGCCAGGAACACCACGACATTCGCGACCTCTTCCGGCTCGCCCAGCCGCTCCAGCGGGAGCTGGCGCAGCGTCATCTCATGGTCCACCGCCTGGCGCGGCGGCAGGTGGTGAATGGCAGCCAGCCCATCGGCAAAGCCGCCCGGGCGCGACCAGAATGTGCTCCAGATTGGTCCCGGAGCCACCGCATTCACGCGAATCGTGGGTGCCTCGGAGCGAGCCAGACTCTTTGTCACCGAGAGCATCGCCGCCTTCATCGCCCCATAATCGGCAGGAGCCGGCTCGGGCTGGCGGGCAAGGTCGGATGCATTCATAACGATGGCAGCCTTTTCTTTCTTGCGTAACACCGGGAGCAGTTGGCGGGTGATGCGTACCGCCGACATGAGCGTGATTTGGAAGCTGCGGTCCCACTGTTCGTCGGTGATCTCCATAAAAGGCTTCGGATCGGCCTGCCCGACATTGTTGAACAGCACGTCCACTCCGTCCGGTAGCTGCCGAAGCAGCTCCTCGAGACCCGTGGAGCAACCGGCCGCAGAGCTGAGGTCGGCCACCACAGACCACACTTCGGCGCCATAGGCGGCGATCTCCGCCTGCGTCTTGGCCAGCTGGGTGGCGTCAGAGTCGATGAGCGCCAGGCGCGCGCCCTCTCTGGCAAACGCCAGAGCAGTTGCCCGGCCGATGCCATTTGCTGCTCCAGTGATCAGTACGGTCCTGTTCTCGAGTCCGGTATTCATAGGGGTTGGCGAGGGCTCCCATCTTCGAAACAAGCGTTTGACCGCCGCGTGCGGGCGCAACTACTATTGCCATCCTAAGCGAGAAAGTGCTTATCCCGGAGTTCAAACATGAGGGCACGTTTGGCCGCGCAAAGGCGAGTACGGGGCCAACTGCTCTGCATCATCTAAGGAGACCAATGAAAAAAGCTTTGAGCGTTTTAGCTTTAGCGGCTTCAGGATTGGCGTCAGGCATCTGCTGGGCACAGCCCCCCGCAGATTGCAAGCCATCCGAGCTCAACATTCCGGGTGCACCTTACCCCTGCGTCTTTCCGGACCACCGCGCCATCTTCCGCGTATCGGCCCCCGATGCGCAGAAGGTAGAGGTGCGTGTGGGAACCGGGTTCCCAATGACCAAGGGCCAGGACGGGCTCTGGTATGTGACCACCACTCCGCTAGTCGAGGGGTTCCACTACTACATGCTCAGGATTGATGGCTCCTCTGTAGCCGATCCGGCGACCAATTCGTACTTCGGAGGCGGAAGCTGGAGCAGCGCCGTCGAGATCCCGGCGCACGACGCAGACTTCTATAGCCACAAAGAGGTGCCGCACGGCGTAGTTCGCGAGCAGTGGTACTACTCGAACATCACCAAAAAGTGGCGCCGCGCTTACATCTACACTCCACCGGAGTACGACACCAGCGCCAAGACGCGCTATCCCGTGCTGTATCTGCTGCACGGCTGGGGAGAGAACGAGCAGGGCTGGACCTTCCAGGGCCACGTCGATCAGATCATGGACAACATGATCGCCGACAAGAAGGCAAAGCCCATGATCGTAGTCATGGATAACCTGAACGCGGTCAAGCCGGGTGACGATGGTTCCATTTACAATGCTCGCGGAGTCCTGACCCAGGCCGTTCCTCAGCCCAATCAGAATGCGCAGCTCGGAGCGCCCGGAGTTCCGGGGGCAGGTCCTGGCGCCGCACGGCCGCGGGCAGGAGCACCCGGTGCGTCTGGTGCGGCTCGTCCGGCAGGCGCGGCCCGTCCACGGATGATGTTGAGCCCAACCTTCACCGAGATGATGTTTACCGACCTCATTCCCACCGTGGAGAAGAACTACCGCGTAGCGCCGGGCCGTGAGAACCGCGCGATGGCGGGACTGTCCATGGGTGGAATGCAGACCTATACCACCGGCCTTGAGAACCTGGATAAATTCGCTTACCTCGGCGGTTTCAGCGGAAGCTGCGGCGGCCGTGGGGAGTTCGACCCCAAGACAAGCTGCAATGGCGCCTTCGCGGATCCGGCAGCCTTCAATCAGAAGGTCAAGGTGCTGTTCCTATCCACCGGTTCGGTGGAAGGGCCGGGCGTCAAGAAGTTCAGCGATGAGCTTACCGCTGCGGGCATCCACAACGTGTACTTCGAGTCCCCCGGAACGGCGCATGAATGGCTGACCTGGCGGCGGGCGCTGCAGGACTTCGCCCCACGACTCTTCCGGTAAGGCAATTCTCCAGGAAAAATCCGGACGCCAGGCGTACTCTGGCGTTCGGTTTTTTTTTGTTCGCTGGATAGTTGCTGCGGGTGAATATTCTCGTTCGAAGCAGAGAGAGAGGTGAGAGTATGTCGAAGTCTCTTCGCATCGCTGCAATCGCTCTATTGGCGATGGGCGTTCTCGGCGCGCAGACCGGTACCGCGCCTCGAACGGCCCCTGCGACGGGCATCAGCAATAAGACCCCGGTCTTCGGCGGAGCCTGCAAGCTATGCCCCTGGGGTGCCATGGCGCAGGTGGTCAGCAACGCCATGCGCTTCTATGGCTACGACGTGAAGATCTGCTACAACTGCAACGCTGTGGATTCCACCCGGATCGTTTCCGGAGCGCGGCTGCCACCACCCTATAAGAAAGATCCCGCCGTCTCCGAGGCCATGGCGCCACACAACGCGGAGGGACTCGGACCCGTTGACTTTGGTTCAACCGCGCAACAGTTCCTGTGTGACGCCTACCACGGCACGGGTCCGTACGCCAACGACCCGCCAATGAAGAATCTGCGCCTGCTTGCGAACATTCAGGCGCCTTGGTTTCTGGTGGTCGCGGCAAAGGCCGACACGGGAATCACGGATCTCTCGCAGGTACGGGCAAAGCGATGGCCGGTCAGAATATTTGCCTCTCCTACAGACGCGTTTGCAAAACAGGTCCTCAGCTTCTATGGCCTCTCCGTGGAGGCCATCAGTGCTGCCGGAGGCCACGTAGGCTCCTCCAAAGAAGATCGCGCCAACTTCGATGTGATCATTCAGGGCGGAGCCGGTCTGTCCACTGCGCCCGAGTGGAACGTGCTGGCCCAGGCGAGCGAGCGCTCCGAGCTGAACTATATGGAGCTTCCCGAAACCCTTCTTGCAAAGATGGCGGAGGCGCCGTACGTCGAACGCGGTTATCTTCCGATTGGCCTGTTGCCTGGGATCGAGCGTCCCATCCCCACCATCGTCCGCAACGGGGAGGTCGTGTATACCCGCTCAGATGTTCCCGACAGCTTCGCCTATGACGTGGCGCGAGCTCTCGATGAGCACCAGGATGAGCTTCAGTGGACGAATCAGAACTTCTCCTACAACGTGCACACAGTGTGGAAGGCCTGTGACGTTCCCCTGCACCCAGGCGCGGCGCGCTATTACAAGCAGATGGGCTACATGCGCTAGCCACGGAAGCCCACATACACCACGCTAGCGCGCTGTGTGAGCTTGCTCATGCTACGGGCTCGTATCGCCACGCAGTTCTTTCTGCGACAATACGGACTGCAATGCAACCAGACAATCTAATGTCGCTTAAGGACGACATGGTGGCGTTCATCGCCGGCCATGGAATACGCCGCTTCAATGGCTATGTGGGAGAAGAAGTGCCGACCGTCGTGTTTGAGGACGACGATGTCGACTCCTGGAAGGACTTCGTAGAGCACGCCAAGGCGGCCGGCGCAAGCTTCATCACCATGAGTGAGGTGGTGCTCGAGAAATCGGATGTCGCCGTGCTGATGGAGCAGCTTCGCGAGCAGGAATTCGACGAGTCCGATGGCCAGGAGCTGGATGATGCCGAGTATCTGGTCAACCACGTCGGCAAAATTGGTTATCTACAGCTCGGGTTCGCTTATCAGGGACTCATGTTCCTCTTTGAGACCTCGACCGAGTGGTACGAGCGCTTCCAGGAGCTCGTGGATCAGGTCACCGAGTTCAGCGGAATCGTGGTCGACGACAGCGACGACGAATAGCAGGGAAGCGAGGCCGGAGAGTGCAGGTCCAGTCCACGCCGGAGCGTGTGCCGCTCTGGGTCCAGCGGCGAAGTGGCGATGTGCCGGAAGCCCGGGCGTTTGCAACTGAGCTGGACTGTCCGGAGGTGCTGGTCCGGCTACTGATTGCCCGCGGCATCTCCACTCCCGCCGATGCTCGAGAGTTCTTCGCGCCCCGTATCGAGACCCTGCTGGATTCTCCGGCCTGCGACCCCATGAGCATGCTCGGCATGCAAACAGCGGTGGACCGTATTCTCGTTGCGATTCGCGCCTGCGATCCGGTGATGATCTACGGCGACTACGACGTGGACGGCACCACCGCCACTGTTTTGCTCAAAACCACCATAGAGCGCATCGGAGCCGCGATGCAGCCGGCATGCTCCATTCCGGTCAGCTATCAC
>JAICMT010000507.1 GCA_025929125.1 Acidobacteriaceae bacterium
CTCATGGAGAGTTCACCGGCATTCTGCTGGTGCGCGCTTATCACGAGAGCAACGGGAACCCACGCAAGAAGATTCTGATCCCGGACTCGGCGCACGGTACGAATCCAGCCACTGCAGCGGTCGTGGGGTATCAGGTGGCGAACCTCAGATCGAACGCGCATGGCATGGTGGACCTGGGCGAGCTCGAACGCATGGTCGATGAAGATGTGGCCGCGCTGATGCTCACCAATCCCTCGACCATTGGAGTATTTGAGAGCGAGATCCATCGCATCGCGGATATTCTCCACGCCAAGGGCGCGCTGCTCTACATGGACGGCGCCAACATGAACGCGCTCGTCGGCAAGGTGCGGCCGGGCGACTTTGGCGCGGATGTGATGCACCTGAACCTGCACAAGACGTTTTCAACCCCACATGGCGGTGGAGGTCCGGGCTCCGGTCCCGTCGCCTGCAAGAAGATCCTGGAGCCGTTCCTGCCGACTCCGGTGCTGGTCACCCGTTCGAATGGAGCGCTCGGGCTGGAGTACGATCGCCCGCACAGCGTCGGCCGCGTGCGGGCTTTTTACGGGAACTTCGGCATGTTCGTCCGGGCACTGGCCTACATCCTCGCAAACGGGCCGGACGGCCTCCGCCAGACAACAGAAGACGCCGTCCTCAATGCGAACTATCTCCGGGCGAAACTTGAGGGCACCTTTGAGCTACCCTTCCCCACCCGCACTCTGCATGAGGTCGTATTCTCCGATAAGCTTCAGGCGCGTAACGGCGTGAAGACCGGCGACATGGGCAAGCGGCTCATCGATTACGGCTTCCACGCTTATACCGTCAGCTTCCCCATGATCGTTCCGGGAGCCATGATGATCGAGCCGACGGAGAGCGAAAGCCGCGAGGAGCTGGACTTGCTCGTAGATGCGCTGAAGCAGATCGCCCAGGAGGCGACTGAAAATCCAGAGCTGGTGCAGACAGCGCCGCACACCACGCGCATGCGCCGGCTGGACGAAACCACTGCCGCCCGCAAGCCCGTCCTGCGGTGGAAAACTCCGGCTGCGGCCAATGCTGTGACCGCCGATACCGCAGTCAAGGAATGGTAGCGCCGTTTATTTTCCTCCGCGGCGGAGTTCTCTGGTCTTGAGCACGATCAGGTACTCGTAGAACGATTGCAGCGTTGCGTAGGTCACGCCGGCCATTCCGTCCAGAACCGCTCCGCGCAGGAACATCATGTAACACCACTTGAGCAGCGGCCGAACCGGCATTCGATAGAAAAGCGCCTTCTGGTGCAATCGCCGGGTATGGAAATCCTGGTGCATCAGCGCCTCGCGCAGACTCGGGTTCTGCAGTCCCTGCTGACGAACAATCAGCTCGGCTTCCATAGTCGAGTACGTATTGTGCTTTGCGACCCAGTGCTCCAGCCCTTTAGAAAATGGAAAGTGATTGACCGGATGCAGAAGTGCCGCAACTGGGCCATCGACCTCCAGCACCTCATTGACCGCGCGCGTGTATCTCGCCCGCCCGACCCGCACCAGCCGAATGTAATAAGGCGAGATCTGCGCGTGCTTCAGCCATGTGCCGAAGAGGAAGTCGCGCCGCCGTAACCGGAAGCCCGCAGTGTTGGCGGGAGCCTCATTGACAACGCGCTGCATCTCCGCTGAAAGCTCGCTGCTGGGGCGTTCATCCGCATCGAGCAGAAACA
>JAICMT010000430.1 GCA_025929125.1 Acidobacteriaceae bacterium
AAGCTTACGTACCTAACTCGCGCAAGCGTTATCCATACCCAGCGAACTTTTGTTTCCTTCGGCAATGCAAATTTCTGCAGCCTCGCAAACCATCGTGTCACGATTCTTTTGCCCGACCGTCGAATTCCTTCCAAATTCGCATAACCTGGCCTGTCTCTCAGGTTTGGAATTCGAGTTGCATTAATAAAGGGCACGATCCAATGTCTCTGCTCTTCGCGAAACGTAAGCGTTCCGCAAGGCATTGGATTTCTCCTGGGAGGAAACTAATGCGTCACTTGCTTCGTTCGCTTGCAGCCATTTCTGCTCTTGCCGTCGCTGGATCCATCGCGGCTCACGCCGCCGGGGTCACGTACAGTGGGACCACAACCATCACCGACCTGACCACCGCCAGCACCATCGGCAGCAACACCTTCTCCTTCATTGACCCACCGACGTTTCTTTACCACGACGCGTACTCTGTTGCGGGAAGCCTGCACGATGGGGACGAGATCAACCTGAATGCCACGTTCACCGCTCCGGGAACCGGCTCTGGCAACATCGGAGGCGACGCATTCTCGTACTCAATCTTCGGAATCTTCCATCTCAATTACATCGGTTGGGATAGCCTCAGCTCGGAGGACTTCACGCTCTCGAACGGCTCGATCGTGGAGCTGTTCGTGGATCCCTTTGTCTCCCTCAGCTCTTGCCGGAGCGGCCTGTGCGGAAACGACTCCGTGAGCATCCTGGTCGAAGACAACGATCCTCCGCTCAGCGCCACGCCTGAGCCCAGCAGCCTGGCGCTGCTTGGCACCGGCGTTCTCGGCTTCGCTGGCATCGCACGTCGCAAGCTGGCAGTCTAACTGTCGGCGCTCTCAACTGCGGAGCCTCGCTACTTTCCGAGGCTTCGCGTTTTTTATGCGCCGGGCCGCGGGCCCGACCGGAGCAATACAGTCCCGGCCGGGTGAGCAGGGAATCACAAGAAGATTCCCCTCTACTTGTCCATGCGTTCCAGAATAGGTCCCAGCAGATACGCGACAAAGAAGCCGCCACACCAGATCAGCGCGGAACACCAGAGTACGAATCGGCTTACCTTGCTGACCTCGCCACAGGTGGTCGGATCGTCTGCCTCGCAGCTCGCGCCGGCCTGCAGGCGCGGCGCGATCAGATAGGTCATCGCGAAGCTGGCTGCGATCAGCCCACCCGCGATGCTGAAGGTCCATATCTTGTGCCGCGATAGGCTCACCAGCCATGGCGCCGCTGAAAGCAACGACGCTACAGCAGTTCCCATTCCCAGCAGGACCAACACCGATGGAACAGCGCAGCAGAGCAGCGTGCCGAACGAACTGAACAGGGAAAAGTAGTTGAGCAGCGCCGCGCGGCGGCTGGTCTGTTGCGACGCCCCCGCCATACTGTGCGTTGCCGTCTCCCCGGTCATGGAGCCTCCGTGATTGCACTGTAGCGCAGGGTGTCGGGCACCTTTCCTCGCGCGGCCTGGGGTAGCACTCCCGTGACGGTCACGGTCTTCCCCAGCAGTCCAGCCATATCGATGGCGCCGCCCGCCGGGCGCAGGGCAAACTGGTCCTTCGTTCCTGCAACTTCCAACATCGGCGCGGCCGCAGTACCCGTCACCGTCCCACGCACCACAACGGTAGCGTCTTTGTGGGTGAAGCCGTTCTTCTCGACCGCTTGATTGAACTGCCGCATGGCCGCATTGTTTCCCGGAACCAGCTTGATCGTGACCAGTCCGGTGTTAAGGTCGACATCCACCGTGTTGACGCCCTGAATGCCTTTCATCGAAACGTGGATGGCGTGCGCGCACGGCGCACAATCCATGCCGAAGACCGTCAAATTGACCTGCCTGTACTCCGCGTGAGCGCCGGCAGTGGAGAGAACTGCGCCGCATGCGAGAAGCAGCGCCTTGTTGATCGTGTTTTTCATAACAAGTCCTTTCAGTGGGAACTGGTGTGGGAGGAGTATTTGAGATAGCTGAAGTTCACTGCGAAACGGATCTGCTCCCGGCCGTAGAGCACATCGGAAGAGTGGCGCAGGATCGGCGCTTGCATCCCGCCGGAGATGGCAACGTCTTTGAAGATCGCGAGAACCGAGGGTCCCAGCCAGAGAGTCGTGGTGCTGCTGCCCGGCATATCCACGCCCTTCGCCGTGACCGTGCCGGTATGCTCTCCGGTGAACTCCGCGAATCCCCGGTAGTCCCATTGGTCGTAGCCGCGCCGCAGTTTGGGCGGCCGATAGCCATAAACGCCGCTCCAGGAAAACGTCGACGGCCGCCGATCGTGCGAGCCCTCCGCGAAGCGCGTGTAGCCGCCACCGGCCCACACATACTGGCTTCGCGAAGCCATCCCGGTCGCGATGGTTCCTGCAACACCTGGCTCTCGATGCAACGTGCCCAGAATCCCCGAGTCCCGTTGCGGCCCTGGCACCACCACCCCAA
>JAICMT010000020.1 GCA_025929125.1 Acidobacteriaceae bacterium
GCGCAGGCTGGATGGCTCATAAAGAAATCGGTGCTTGAGCTCGGCGGAAGTGATCCCTTGATTGTGATGCCCTCGGCAGATCTCGACATCGCAGTGGAGACGGCGGTCAAAGCGCGGTGCATCAACAATGGCCAATCCTGTATTGCAGCCAAGCGGTTTATCGTGGCCGAGAAGATCCACGACGAGTTCGCATCCAGGTTCGTCGCCGGGATGCAGCGGCTGAAGATTGGCGATCCCATGCGGGAGGACACCGACATCGGCCCGCTTGCCACGCCTGCGCAGGTGTCTGAAGTGGAGGCCCAGGTGCGGGCAGCCGTGGAAGCAGGAGGCCGAGTTTTGACCGGAGGAGGACGCGTCTCCGGTCCAGGAAACTATTTTCAGCCGACGGTGATCGTGGACATTCCGCGAAGCGCTCCGGTATACCGGCAGGAGATCTTCGGGCCGGTCGCGATATTGCTCCGGTCCAGCGGCATCGACGAGGCGATTGAAATTGCAAACGACACCCCGTTCGGCTTGGGCGCTTCCGTATGGACGCGGGACTACGAGGAGGAGCGGCGATTCGTCGCGGAGCTGGAGTCCGGAGCGGTATTTGTGAATGCAATGGTCGCGAGCGACCCCAGGTTACCCTTCGGTGGAATCAAACATTCCGGGTATGGCCGGGAGCTGTCGGCCGCGGGAATGCGCGAGTTCATGAATACCAAGACTGTTCTGATTGCAGCGGACAGGCCACAGGAGACGATAGCGGAATCCAAGGCGGAGCCGCTGCAAGATGCAGCGGCTGGGGCGGCCACGCCGATGCAGTCAGAGGGTCACCAACAACGGCCGAGGGTAGTGATTCGGCTCAAGAGTCGCGGGCGGCGGGTATAAACACCGA
This sequence comes from Acidobacteriaceae bacterium, assembly GCA_025929125.1. Taxonomy (GTDB): domain Bacteria; phylum Acidobacteriota; class Terriglobia; order Terriglobales; family Acidobacteriaceae; genus Edaphobacter. The sequence goes on from JAICMT010000020.1 coordinate 875, forward strand.
AGCGCGAGCGTCGTAGAACGCCCGCGCTTCAGTTGAGTCCAACGGGTTTAGAAGTTCAGGTTTGCCTGCAGCGTGATGCGCCGAACAGAAGTGTCGCCGCCACCCCCGCCGCCGCGACCGCCGTAGAATCCGCCGATCGAAATGGACTGGCCAAAGCGCGGATTAGTCAACGAGCTGACTGGGACGGCGTAGGGAACCTGGTTGAAGAGGTTCGTCGCCTGAGCTCCAATGATCAGGGTGTATTTGTGGCCCGTGTTGCTCCCGCCAAATCCCCCACCTCCGAAACCGCCGCCTCCGAAACCGCCACCGCGACCGCCGCGGCCTCCGCCACCGGGTCCGCCGGGTCCACCGCCGCCGATGCCACGCGGGCCACCGGGACCGCCTGGTCCGCCGGGACCACCGCGGCGTTCCGCGGCCAAAGCAGCCTCAGTCTTGGGTCCGAACCCGAAGGCGCGGGAGAGCCGGAGGTTGATGCTGGATGACGCCGGCCCCGTGCAGGAGTTAATCGGAATCTGCTGATAACTCTCTCCCGGAACGTAACTTGTGCTCTGTGCTGGAATAGCGCTGACCCCGCCAGCGCTGAAGCTGGAAGCTACGCTGCAGTTACGGGCTGCTCCAGGAATCAGCAGAGGCCTGTCATTGATCAGGGTGTCGCCGTTCTCGTCAAGGCCGGTGGTAATGTTATACGGCGCCCCGGACTGGGCAATGATCATGGGAGCTGCCGAAAGCCGCCAGGGTAAGTTGAGGTTCCCACCCAGCGTCATCCGGTTATGCACCGCAAAAGCGGCACGGCCGTAGTCGGTCCGGGGATTGTAGGGATCCGTGATGTTGCTGATATTCGAATTGGCCCAATTCGCTGAGTAGTACCCAAAGAGCGTGACTCCCTTGGGTGTGCGGACATTGATGCTGGTATTGATCTGGTTCTGCCGGAAGATTCCCTCCGACTGGTTCTCGAAGCGGAACGAGTTGTTCCCGGTCGGAAACACGCGAGTCATGAACTGGTGTTCGCCGCGCGCGTTCAGGTACGTAAATGAGGCGTTGACGTACCTGCCGAGCTGCTGCTCGAGCGTCAGTGCGGACTGCATGGTGTATGCGCTGCGCAGCCCGGGGCCGGGGGTGTAAACGTTCGAGCGGCCCTGAACCCCTGACGCCGTCGTGCAAGGTGCGAGACTGGTTGGGGTGCACTGTGGACCGGGGTTCGTGTACACAATCGTGTTCTGATTCGATCCATTGTTCTGGACGAGGTTCACAATGCTTCCCAGAGGAAAGCGGTTATAGAAGATGCCATAGCCGGCACGAATCACGGTAGTGGTTCTGCCGTTCTTGCGCGGCACTCCATATGCGAGCGAGACGCGGGGAGCCAGATCATGCGTACTGTTGATGTAATTCTCAGTTTCGTATCGACCACCGAAGCTGATGGTCAGGTTTGGCTTTACCTTCCAATCGTCCTCGGCATACAACCCGAGATCCGTCTCCCGAGCGCTTATGGTCGCCTTGTTGATGTAGGTTTTGGTGAACTGGAAGGGAACACCGCACTGGTAAGAAGAAATGTTCTGGCTCACGTTCGCGGTTGCGCAAACCTGAGTGACACCTGCAGCACAGTTCGATGGGCGGTTCGTCTGCGATGGGTCGGTGCAGGGATCAAGCAGATACTCGTAGGTAAACGAGCCCACCGAGCCTGAATCGGAGCTTGAAGATTGCTGACTGCTGCGGAGCCGTCCACCCAGCCGTAGGAAGTTCTTCGCCAAAGCGATCGAAGTGTAGTTCTGGACTTCGATATGGTCCTCTACCGAGGTGTTGAGCGCGCCACCATTGGAGCCACCTCCGGTGAAGAAGCCTTGGACATTGATTCGCGGACCGGTATTGACTGGCGTCTGGGTGCTGGGGGAGCGCTGATACTCGAACCGCGTCTCGTTGATCACCCGCTCGCTCAGCAATTGCGTGTCGCTGACCTGCAGGGTAACTTCCGAGTCGGACGAGCTGTTCCCAAGTGTGGGCAACGAGGTGCCGCCGCCGTTCGAGGTCCGCGTGCCCTTCTCATACTGAAAACGCGTCGTCAATGTGTTCTTGCTTCCGATCGCGACGTCAACGCGCGGGCTAATCTCCCAGCGAGTCGAGGGGGCGGCTACCGCACGTCCAGCAGCGGGATACGCAAAGGCTCCGCAGCTCAGGTCGCCCGGAGCGCAGATCGTAGTTGAATTGGGCGAGCTGCTATAGATCGCCGTGGGGTTGATGATCGCGTTGTTCTGAATATCGCGATAGTTGCCGCTCAGCGTGAACGACATTCCGGAACGGATGGGGCCCGTCACGTTGCCCATCAGGAAATTCGTGTGGTAGTCCGGCTGGTTGTTTGCAGCACCAAGGAAAGGCGAAGAGGTATTCAGGAACTTGCCGTTGTACTGGAATCCAAAGTTGCCATGGAATTGATCCGTACCAGGTTTCGTGAAGACTTCGACACGGCCATAGCCGAGCTGGTCATACTGCGCGGAAAACGGGTTCGAATTGATTCGGATCTCACGAATGGACGACTTCGGGGGAAGCGTGCCTCCGGTAAATCCATCAATGTAAATCTGACCGCCGTTCGGGCCCGCAGACGGGCCGGCCAGAGCAGTCAGCTCGCTCTGCAGATCGTCCGGATCGTCAGAGAGCGAGTTCAGTGCGTCTCCGCTGATCACAGTAGCGCTGGCGTTGCTCTCCGGATCGACGCTCAGCTGAGCAGTGTCGGTGGTGACATTAACCTGCTGTACCTGCTCTTGAAGCGCCATCTTCACGTCGGCGCTGACATTGGCTCCAGCCGTGACGCTGATGTTCTGCTTCACAAACACGGCGAATCCGGGGGCAGTCACGTTCAGCGTGTAGGTGCCGGGAGCTACGTTACGGAAAGTGTAGCTCCCGTCACTGCTCGAAGCGGTGCTCACGCCCTTGCCGGCAGCGGAGCTCAGTGTAACGTTTGCGCCCGGAATCAACGCATCATCGGGATCGAGTACCGTGCCATGAACCGTTCCGCCCGCCTGAGCGAACGCTGCCGAAGGCAAAGCAATGACAAGGCTCAACAAAAGAACCAACCAGCTATTTCGAAAGAACATCCTCACTCCTAAGTAAAGAAAACAAGACCAAGACTTACTCGCTATCGCCGCCGCCTGGCGCGCCGCCCATGCTCCATCCGGAGAGGTCCATGCCCCCATTCGGATTTGCGGTCAGGATGGGTTCAACCCCGGTCAACAGAGTCACCGCGGTCAACGTAGCGGAGCCGGGCGTAGGTTCTGTCGCAACAATCATTACGGCATCCCCTTTTTTTACGTCGGCAAGACCTTCACTAGGGAGACGAGAAATCATCTGTGAAAGTTCACCGCCGCCGCCATTCATTCCACCACGACCTCCAGCCGGTCCTCCGCCTGCCGCAGGACCAGCTCCACCGCCCCGTGCCGGAGGACCATATCCCCGCCCGCCACCGGCCGGAGTTGTATTGTCCGCGCGGGAGGCAAACATCCGAGCAACTTGCGGCGGCACCTGCCGAATATTTGTATTGGGGGTCACGTGGACGGTGACCACCTTTTTCGTGGCCAGATCCTTCAGCGTGATATCCCCCGATGAAGGATCGGCCGTAAGCACCAGCCCGGAAAGATTCTTGAACGAGCCACTTACCACCTCCTCAGCCTTGACGCTGAGGCCGTCCGCCGACTTCTGACCACGTGCCTGCAATTGATCCCCGGTGTGTATCTCAGCCATGGTTCCCGGCTTGGCGTCCTGGTATTTGTTGGAGTCGCCGGAGAAGCGCTTGAACACGGTGCTGCCGGTGGTGCTCACGGTGTATTTACTTGTCCCTGATGCGACCACGATGGTCCCGGTACTCGGGTTGACCTCGCTTACGATGCCGCCAACGCCATTGGTTTTCCATTGCGACTGTTCGGCGGCGTTCTTCTGCGCGATATCCGAGGATTTCATCAGAATGATGCGCGAGGCGGAGAATGTCGCTGGAGTATCGCCGGCTTTACCGGTCACCAGGACACGATCGCCCGCGGAAACGTCGGAAAGCTGGCTTGGCTGGGCAGTCTTCAAATCCGTACTGCCCGCGGCCAGTTTGACCACCTTGGTATCAGCGGAAGTCGACACGGCAACGGCCTGTCCCGCATCGGTTGTGAGCGTAATCGAGTCCCCGGCGATGGCCTTCACCGTACCGATCTGGCGGCCCGCTGCGGCCGCGGCTGGAGCTTGCGCCAAGGCCCTGGGAGCGTTCACCACAGGCAGCATCAGCATGAGGCCAAGAAATGGGACGGATCTAAGAGAGAATGCGGGTCGACGATAGATCATCATGGTGACTTAGATCTCCTCTAAAGCAGGGGATTCGCAGAGCGCCCCATACAGCGTTCCAGCAGTGGTCCCAAGCGCCAGACAGCTTCGGGGACACCTACTTCAAAATTACGTTAAGGATACGAATCGTGGGCTTAAAAGTTTCGATATAACCGTTGTATTTCGTAGACAGTACCTTGCCCAACTGGAGCGGAATCGGCTCCTCGGCTCCAGCTCTAACGCCACGGTTCCACAAGGTTTACCCGCACCTCACGATTCTGTGGAAAAAATCGCGATCCTGTCAGCCGGTATGCATGTTTTGCTGCCGATACGAATCACGCCCTCGCCCGACGCGAGGGCCAGGTGAAACTCTTCGCGAATCTCGAACTCAGCCGTCTGATCTCCGAGGTTGAGGAAGACCTGAATGGTACCGCGCTCCATTCTCAGCCAGCGGCCCTCTTCGCTCCACCGAACCTTGGTGTGGCCCTTGTCTCCATCATTCAAGGCGGGCGTACTGCGGCGCAGCTGAATCAGCGAGTGCACCCATTCCAACATCTCTTTGTGAGTCCCTTGCTCTATCTCATCCCAATTCAGTTTAGACCGGGTAAACGTCTCCCGGTCTTCCGGGTCGGGCACCTCTCTGCCGATAAAACCGAAGGCCGCAAACTCTCGCCTTCTCCCTTCGGAGACCAGACGCGCCATCTCAGGGTCCTCGTGATCCGCAAAATACTGAAACGGAGTGGAGGCGGCAAACTCCTCGCCCTGAAATAGCAGCGGAACGAAAGGAGCGGTCAGCACCAGGCCAATCGCGGCCTTAGCGCGGCTCATCCCGACGATATGCTCAAGGCGTTCACCAGTAGCCCGGTTCCCCACCTGATCGTGGTTCTGGATAAACCCAATGAAATGGTGTGCGGAGAGGCCGTCCACTGGCCTCCCGTGTTTGCGCAGGCGATAGCTCGAATACTCGCCGTCATACACAAAAATTTCCGTTAGGGACTTTGCCAGCTTTTCCATTGTGCCGAAGTCGTCATAGTAGCCGCGGCCGCCCTCTTCCACATGCAGCATGGTGAAGAGCGCATGATGGAAATCGTCGCTCCACTGTGCATCGATCCCGTAGCCGCCGGCTTCGCGAGGCCGCACGATCTTGGGATCGTTCAGGTCGCTCTCTGCGATCAGGACGAGCCGGGCTCCCAGCGTTGCCGCCACCACTTCGACCTCGGCAGAGAGCTGCTCCAGAAAGTGAACAGCAGAGCGGTCAACGAACTCATGCACTGCATCCAGCCGCAGACCATCAACATGGAAATCGCGCATCCACATGATCGCGTTATCGCAGAAGAATCGGCGGACCTCGTCACTGCCAGGCCCCTCAAAGTTCACCGCTTCGCCCCAGGGCGTGCAGTGACGGTTCGTGACGTACGGGCCGAACTTGCCGGTGTAGTTCCCAACCGGGCCAAAGTGGTTGTAGACCACATCGAGAAGGACAGCCAGGCCCCGAAGATGGCACGCATCGACAAAGCGCTTCAGCGCATTCGGGCCGCCGTAATTTTCCGTCACGGCAAACAGGTGCACCCCGTCATAGCCCCAGCCGCGGTCGCCAGCAAACTCCGCTACCGGCATCAGCTCCACGTGAGTGATCCCCAGGCCATGCAGAAAATCGAGCCTCTCAATCGCGCTATCAAAGGTTCCCTCAGCGGTGAAGGTCCCCACGTGCATTTCGTACAGAATCGCGCTGGCCAGCGGCGGAGCCTGCCAGCGGCTATCGTGCCATTGGAACGCGGCGTGGTCATAGACACGTGAGAGGCCGTGAACTCCGTTAGGCTGCCGCTGACTGCGCGGGTCTGGATAGGCCTGCGGATCCTCATCGAGGACGAAACCGTACTCCGATCCCGGGCCTGCCTGTTCTACCGAGGCGCGCCATCGGCCTCCCTGGTCAGGCCCTTGCATCGGGTGCAGGATTCCGTCGACCTGGACGCTCAACTTCTTCGCCTTGGGCGCCCAGACTTCAAACTCATGCATGCTGCGCTCTCCTGTCGGTGTTTTCACCGCTGTGACGGGCGGCCCCCGCTCAGGCGTTGTCTTTCACCAGCAAAGCAACGGGAAAGTCCTGGAGAAGTGTCTGCAAACGTACGCTGCCACCCGGAACGGCGCCTCCGGTCAGGTAATTCGTCCAGCCACTTTCGGCAATCTTCACCGATGTATCCTTCCACTCACCGGCGAGGAGCAATGGAAATCTGGGCACAATGGTCGCGACGTCCTCACCACGCAGGTAGGCAATCACGTGGTCTGCTTTCGCTCCAGTCGCGAACACCGGCTTGTACTGCCCACCTGCACGGAAGTTCGTCGGACGCTCTCGACGAAGCCGAAGCGCGCGGAGCAGGCTCCAAAGTTTAGGCAGGCCTTCCTCCGCATGTTGCAACGCGAATCCCGCGCCTTCTCGCGGCTGCAGCTCACGAATCTCTCTCAGAAGCTTGCGACGGCACTCGTAATCGACAGGCCTGCGGTTATCTGGGTCTACCAGGCTCAGGTCCCATAACTCCGCGCCCTGATAGAGATCCGGAATGCCCGGCACGGTGCATTTCATCAGTGTCTGAGCAAGCGAGTTGATCCGACCGGCCTGGCAAACCCGGCCCACAAACTGCTCCAGGTCACTGGTGAACACCGTGTGCTGGAGAACAGCTTCGATAAACTTCATCAATCCCGCTTCGAACTCTTCGTTTTGAACTGTCCACGAAGTCCTTTGCTTCGCCTCGCGAACTGCCTTCAGCATGTATTCCTTCAGGCGCTCTGCGGAAATGGGCCACGCCCCGATCAGGGTCTGGTACAGGAAATATTCGGTGTTGCGGTCCAGCGGATCTCCCGCAGTTTTATCGCCGAACAGTTGAACTCTCAATTCCCGGTTGATCTTCGCCCAGCGTCCCAACGCTTCGGCGAATAACGCCGGCGCCTCAGAAAGCACAGCAAGACGCGCCCGGACGTCGTCACTACGCTTCGTATCGTGCGTGGACAGCGTCACCATCGTATGCGGGTGCGTGGCCTGCATACGCAGGTTGTAATCGTGGAACTGCTCGATCGTCAGCCCATCCGATGCAGGATCCCCGCCCACCTCGTTCAGCGCCACCAGGCGGTTGAAGCAATAGAACGCCGTGTCTTCCACTCCTTTCGCCATCACCGGGGGAGTGAACTGCTGAAACCGAAGCAGGAACTCGAACTCACGCCTTCCTTTCACCTCAGCGCACAAAATTGCATGGATGAAATCGAACAGCCCCGGAGGAATATCCGGCCGCTGCAGCTTCGCGCATTCCACGGCTTGGGTTATTACCAGCCGATCTTCATCTGTAATCTCACCGCGCTTGGGTTCTACATAAGTGCGATATGTTGCAAAGCATGCGGCCACCTCGCGCATAGCGCGACGCATTTCCGCGCGGGTATAGTCGCGCTGATCCCGGTTTGCTTCGCAGATTCCCACAAGAATCGAGGTAAGCCGGTTGACATCGCTCCCAAGCGCCTCTTGGGTTACGTTGATCTTCTTCTCGTGCGCCACAGATTTAAAATCGAGCGGCTCGCTCGTGAATTCCCCGTAGATGCGCGTCAGCTCCCGCATCCCTTTCCTGCGAACCAGCACGCCAAGTGCGACGTTCAAAAAGTCATAGCCGCTGGTGCCTTCAATCGGCCACTCTTCCCGCAGAAACTCTCCCGGCTCCAGAATCTTTTCGGCCACAATCCACGCGTCGGGCGCATGATCGCGCAGCCTCCGAAAATACTGGAGTGGATCACGCAGTCCATCCGGGTGATCGATCCGAATGCCGTCAATCACGCCGCTGTGCAGCCAGTCCAGGATCAGCGCGTGAGTCTCCTCAAATACGTGTTCGCGCTCAAGCCTTAATCCAATCAGCGTGTTGACATCAAAAAATCGGCGATACCCCAGTTGCTGGTCTGCGGTCTTCCAATACGCGAGCCGATAATTCTGCAGGTTCAGAAACTCGTCCAGTGCGTCGATGTTGTCGTTGAGTTCACCGACGGCGCGATAGAGCGCATCGACCACCGCAGGCTCTTCAAGACAAAGCCGCGCAAACAATCCCTTCAGCACGACCTTATCCCTGTGGCGCGCAAGAATCACTGCGCGGTCCGCGTAATCGGGCGCGGGAAGTCGACCGAACGAGGCGGAGAGAAAGCGCAGTGTGTCGGATTTTGCGTACTCGGCTGCGGGATCCAGAAGCACAGGGAGCGATTGCGGTGCGACGGGAAGTGTCTGGCCGGAGCACTCCACCTGGAAGTCGGTCCCATGCCGAACCACCCGAATTCCGCCTGCCCGCAGCACTTTGCCGTACTGCTCCGGAAGAATCGGAACAAGAACTTTATTGCGAAGCCGCTCTTCGTAAGGCTGCCAGTCGATATCGAAGAAGGAGGCGTAACGGCTCGAGACCCCGTTTTCCAGCACATCCCACCAGTACCGGTTCTGCCGGCCCAGGGACATGTGATTCGGCACTACATCCAGCACCTGGCCCAGCTTCATCTCTCCAAGCTTGATGCAGAAGCGTGCGTGAGCCTCTGCTCCGCCCAGTTCCTCATTCACTTTGCTGTGGTCTACGACATCGTAGCCGTGCATACTGCCCGGGGCAGCCTGCAGATAAGGTGAGCAGTAAACATGCGATATTCCAAGGTCGTGCAAGTAGTCGGCGATGGAAGCCGCATCGTCGAACGTGAACTCCCGGTGAAGTTGCAATCTATATGTTGCACTTGGAATATGCGGCATGGGCAGGGTGTCTTGCTTCAGAGACACACGACTCCTCTCCTTATAGAGAGTGTCCGTGTTGGGTGCTCTTCACTTAGGAGACCGCGCGGAGCGTTTAGGTTGTCCCTTAGGCGAGCCTACGCCGTTCATTCCAGGACTGTCTATGTCATCAGGAGCTTGAGGAACCCAATCCCCGGAGATGGCAAAGGCAGCATGTAGCAGCGAAATGTGAGACAGTGCCTGGGGGAAATTGCCCACCTGCCGCTTATTGGTTGAGTCGTATTCTTCAGAGAGCAAACCCACATCATTTGCCAATCCCGCCAGCCGGCCGAAGAGGTCGTGCGCAGCTTTCTGGCGGCCCATCAGCCAGAGGCATGCCACCATCCAGAAGCTGCACGCCAGGAATTCACCTTCGCCGCCGCGCAGCCCATCGTCCGTTTTAGAGGCATCGTATCGCTGCACAAAGCCGTTCTTCATAAGCTTTTCGTGAATGGCATCCACGGTCCCGACAATCCTCGGATCGGTTGGAGGCAGGAAACCCACGAGTGCGATGCGCAGACATGAGGCATCCAGCGTCTTGGAGCCATATGCCTGCACAAAGCTGTTGAGCTTTTTATCGAATCCATACTCGCAGATCTGCTGACGGACCGCCGCCCGCTCCTTCCGCCACTGCTCGACACATCCGGAGAGATATTCTTTGCGCTTTTCATCCGCCTCATCGGAGAGCTTGCGTCCGATTGCTCCGATGGCGCGATCGAATGCGACCCATGCCATCACCTTGGAATGAGTGAAATGCTGCGGGCCGCCCCGCACCTCCCATATCCCCTGGTCCGGCTCTCGCCATACCTTGCACAAATGATTCACGAGCGCGACCTGCAAATCCCGAGCGGAGAGACGGATCTCGGACTCCGCCTCCGGCATCCGTGCCAGTGCCGACGAGAC
>JAICMT010000203.1 GCA_025929125.1 Acidobacteriaceae bacterium
CGGTATCGACTGGAGCGCGTTCTACTGGGTTCCTGCCGACGTATTCGGCACCGGCAAGGTGCTGGTATTTGGCTCAGTGATCGATAAGGGCGGCGACATGTATGCCGGTGACCTCCGCGCTGTATTGAAGAGCTACGCTGAGAAACTGCATGTCGAGAAAGGCTGGACTCTCAATGCGGCTAACGAGATCGAGGGATTCCTGTTCCATGGACGAGATGCCGAAAAGCGATTTCATGAGACGGGCAAGTTCGAGTTCGTTAATACCGGCGGCTATTATCACTCGCTTCCTCTGGACCCGCTGCGCCAGTTCATCGACACTGCGGCCGAGGTGCAGCGCGCGATGGGTTTTGCGAACGAAAAGGATCATCCCGAGGTTGCGCCCAGCCAGTTCGAGATCAACTATGGCTATGGTGAAGTAGTAGCTGCAGCCGACCAGATTCAGCTCTATAAGCTGCTGTGCCGACAGGTAGCCAACAACATGGGCTATACGGCAAGCTTCCTGCCCAAGCCGGTTGTAGGTGTCAATGGCAGCGGAATGCATACCAATATGTCGATCTCAGAGGGCAGCAAAAATCTTTTCTGGGATGAAGCCGGCCAGGAGAAACTGTCGCAGTTCGGATGGCAGTTTGTCGACCGAATCCTGACTCATGGGCTTGATCTGTGCCTGATGCTCAACTCAAGTGTGAACTCCTACCGCCGGCTCGACCCCCACTTCGAAGCGCCGAACCAGGTCAAAGCGTCTGCAACCGACCGCGGCTCGATGGTCCGCATCCCCATCGGCAACTCGAAATCGATGCGCGTGGAGGTTCGTTCGGTCGCACCGGATGCAAATCCTTACCTGGTGCTCTATTCCCTCTTCAAGACCGGGATCGACGGTACCACAGCATCGGTTGAGAACCTTCGCCAGGCCGAGCGCTATTTGCCTGACAACATCTACGACGCCATCGCGGACTTCAGTTCGGCGGAATGGATCTCCAACATTCTTGGGGAGGACGTGAAGGGACGGTTTATCGACCTGAAGCGCGCTACGGCGGACCGGTGCGCGCGCCAGCTTGGGACATTTGTTAAAGCTCCCGAGGTGCAGTATCACCACGAAGTCTACAATCAATCGCTCTGGACGCTGTTTTAGGGTGAAAGATCACCGATAGAGGTCCCGAGAACCTGCGGGGCCTCTTTCTTTGCTATTCGGCCGCTTGTTCTTGCTGGACAGCAATGCTCTCCGCAAATCGATAGCCAACGTAGGCGTCCGTGAGGAGGTACCGAGGATTTGATGGATCGCTCTCAATTTTTTTCCGAAGCTGACGCACAAAAGTCCGCAGGTAATCCACCTCGTTTCGGTAGTCCGGCCCCCACACGGAAGTAAGCAGCTTCCCATAGGTAACGGCTCTGCCCGCGTGCGTCATCAGGTAATACAGGATGTCGTATTCCTTGCGCGTGAGGTGGATTGCCTGGCCTGACTTGGTGACCAGGCGACGCGCGGGCTGTACTTCAATGTCTCCGATCAAAACCGGCGCATCCTCTTTGCGCTCGGGAGCCTGGGCTCGCCGCACGGCCGAGCGCATGCGCGCAACCACCTCGCGGATGCTGAAAGGCTTCGTGATGTAGTCATCGGCACCCGATTCGAGCGCGGCCACCTTATCTTCCTCACCATCTAAAACCGTGAGCATCAGGATCGGGAGCCGAGGCGCCATCGAGCGCACGCGGGTGAGCGTCTTCATTCCGCCGATTCCTGGCATGTTGATGTCGAGGAGCACAATGTCAAACGTTTGCGACTGCAGAAGTTGAATCGCTTCTTCGCCACGTGAGGCCTCTGTTGTAATGAAGCCCATCTCATTCAGCGGAGTGCGCAACGCGCGTCGAATCGCGGGTTCGTCATCAACCAGCAGCACACGAATCGGGGCTCCCGTACCAGGCGCGTTCACAGGTCACCTCCTCGTTGAGGAATGGACGCGTAGAACGCGGTTCCCTTATCTGCGCTGCTGGTGGCCCACACGTGTCCTCCATGGGCCTGCGCGCTGCGCTTGGCTACCGAGAGGCCAATTCCGGTTCCCGGCACCTTGTTCTCCGATACCGAAGAGCGGAAGAATCGATCGAACACGCGATCAATATCTGCAGCCGGAATCACCGGTCCGAAGCTGTGGACCGAGAGAATGACCTCGGTTGCGTGCTCTGCGGCATGGATTGTGACGACGCTGCCGATGTCGCCATACTTGGCGGCGTTATCTACAAACTGCGTCAGCAGAGCAATGATCAACCCGCGATCGCATTGCAGAGACAAGTCGTCACGAGAAAGCACGATGTTTATAGTGACGTTGGCTAGCTGCTCCGCCAGGCTCGCGACAACGTCTTCCATGAGCGGCAGAATCGCAACTCTATCGAGGTGCGGAATCATCTGCGTCGCATCGAGTTTAGAGGTCTTCAGCAGCCGTGTAGTCAACCGTGTCAGCGCGGTGGTCTGCTCATCGATAAGGGCAACCAGATTTGCCTGCGCCGGGGAAAGCTTTCCCAACGCGCTCAATCCTTCGCTCGCCGCTGAGATTGCCGTTAACGGTGTCTTGTAGGCGTGAGCCAGGCTGTCCAGCACCGTCGTGCGCAATTGCTCAGCCTGGCGTGCGCTTTCGGTTCGACTCTCATTTGCGAGCGCGTGGTAGCGGTCGAAGGTGATCGCGATCAGCGATGCGAGGGTCGTTGCGATTCCTCCATGGGTTTCGCCCCGCAGCAGCAGCGCACCAATCGGCAGATCGCCCATCAGCAGTACCCGGCGGCTGATCCCCGTCTCAGCATCGTCGCTAACCGTTCCGAAGATGCAGATGTTCCTCATCGTATCCGGCAGGCTCTCGAAGGGCTCGCCTGCCTGATAAATTTCGTCGAGATCAACGTCGAAGATGGCTGCGGACTCGAGCTGAAAGATCCGGTGCAGCATGGCAGCGAGGTGAGAACCGGGCTTATTGCGAGGCTTAAGAGCAGTTGCCTCCTCGATGAACCTGCGGAGCATATCCAGTTCATCGCGCCTGCGCTCATCTTCGGTGACCTTCGCGCATTTGTCGGGGCGCATAGCCCGCCTCCCAGTCAGAAGCCCGCCTAGCCCTTGGAATGCTGAGGCCAGGTGCTGCGTCGGTTCTGTAGTTCTGGCGTTATGGGCAAGAGTGAGCAGCAAAGGTGTCATCGGGCACTTCCAGTGCTGCGGAATCAGGTACCGCGTGCTTAACTGCTGGGTCGTGAGCCTAACTTTGTTTCCCCTGCTCGCGGGGACCCTAATACCAGAATTCACATGAAGTTAGGAGGGTTATGGAGGAAGTTTAGTCATTCCTTCATCGAGGAGCAACAAAAAGCGTGCTTCTGGTTCGATTTCAGCCCTTCTTTATGGATTCCTCATGACTTACTTGCGTTCATAGGGATATCCGGAACCACAGAACCTGAAGCAACAAAGCAGGTATGCCCAAAAGAACGGAAGCAAGGGGGATGTTGTACCTCGCATTCCGCAGTAGCCGCGATGAACGAACAACTTTACGGAGGAAGCGAAGGAATGAACCTCACACCGCAGAAGGTTTTGCAAGGCCTGGCTAGTTGTGCCGTCTGTCTCGCATTTGCAGCCGGGGCGCAAACCACAACTACCGAATCCACTCCTGCCTCAAGCACACCCGCACCCGCTGCGGCGCCGGTATGGAGTGCGGGTTCGATCGACTTCAGCGGTTTTGTCGATGGCTATTACAGCTACAACTTCAATCGCCCCGGAACCCAGACCAATCAGCTCTACAACTTTGATGACGCCACAGGCTTCAGCCTTGAAGCCGCCAAGCTGACAGCAAATCATGATGCCGATCCGATCGGCGCACACGTGGACCTCCTTTGGGGCAGGACGAATGCCTTCCTTCACTCCTCCTCGGACCAGACCGACAACTTTGTCGAGCAGGCTTACATCTCCATCAAGCCGCCGAAGGGCAAAGGCTTCGAGCTCGATGCAGGCCAGTTTGTTACCTCTGCCGGCCAGGAAGTTATCGAGACCATGAACAACTGGAGCTACTCTCACGGAATCCTCTTTGGCTACGCGATTCCCTACTATCACTTTGGCCTCCGTACCACGATGCCCGTAACCAAGTCCTGGACCGCCGGCGTTCAGCTGGTCAACGGCTGGAATAACGTGGTGGACAATAACGGCGGAGTAACAGTCGGTCTGACCAGCTCAGTAGTGAAGCCGAAGGCTACCTGGAATGTGAATTACTACACAGGTCCGGAAAACTCTGGCACCCAAAAGGGCTATCGCAACCTGATCGATACCACGCTGCTGTTGACTCCGAGTCCGAAGTTCAGCATGTACGTGAACTACGACTATGGCCAGAACCATGCACCGGCCACCACGCCGCCAGACTCCCACTCCCCGCATTGGCAGGGTGTTGCAGTTTCGGCCCGCGGACAGGTTACAGCGAACGCTGCCCTGGTCGGCCGCTACGAGCAC
>JAICMT010000204.1 GCA_025929125.1 Acidobacteriaceae bacterium
ACGATGAACGCGGTGATCGCGCCTTTGCGCGCAGTGCGCCGCCGGCGCGCGGTGTCGGCTTCGTGCGTAATGGCCAGAAACGTCGGCAGCGCGGCGAAAGGGTCGACCAGGAAGAAGATCGAGCTCAGCGCCAGCAGCGAAAAGCGCACGTAGACCGAGTGCTGCAGTCCGTACAAGGTAACCGACTGTGCGGCAAGGCTCACGCGAACATTGTTGCACCTTCCCGCGGAACATACTTTGCAATCCGTGACTGTGAAGTAAGTCACATCGCATACCGCCATGCAGGGGTAAGCTGGGTTCTGAAAGGACCGCTGCTTGAATCCCGCTGACTGGCTGCCAAAATCCGTCCTTGCTTTGCGCGATTACAGCGCCCGCAAGCTCACTGCCGACCTGATTTCCGGCGTTACGGTAGGCTTGGTTGCGCTGCCGCTTGCCATGGCATTCGCGATTGCGGCGGGAGCTTCGCCGCAGTCTGGAATCTACACCGCCGTGATTGCCGGCTTTCTGATCTCGGCACTGGGCGGTTCGCGATGCCAGATCGGCGGCCCGACCGGCGCGTTCGTAGTTATCATCTTTGGCGTTTTGGCCCGGTACGGGGAAAGCGGTCTTATCCTCTGCACCATCATGGCTGGTGTCATGCTGGTGCTGCTCGGCATCACCGGGCTCGGCACCGCGGTGAAATTCATTCCGCGGCCGGTAATCGTCGGATTCACCAACGGCATCGCGATTCTGATCGCCAGCACCCAGATTCACGATTTCTTCGGGTTGCGCACGGGGAAGACCCCGGGCGACTTCGCCGGGCGGATGCGCGTCCTGATTCAGGCGGCCCCGACGATCTCCTTGCCGGCCACTGTGCTTGCAGCCTGTACGCTGGCTTTGATTCTGCTCGTACGCCGTTTTCTGCCGCGCATTCCGGCGTACATCCTCGCACTGGTAGCGGCGACACTTGGAGCGATTTTTCTCCACCTGAATATCGAGACCATTGGCTCGCGCTTCGGCGGCATTCCTTCCGGATTCCCGCACTTTCATGCGCCCCAATTCGACTACTCCACAATGCGCACCCTGCTCTCTCCGGCGATCACCATTGCGCTGCTGGGCGCGGTCGAGTCGCTGATGAGCGCCGTTGTAGCCGACAGAATGAGCGGTGATCGGCACGTCCCCAATGTCGAACTCGTAGCGCAGGGCATTGCCAACATCGTTTCGCCACTTTTTGGCGGGCTTCCCGCGACGGGAGCAATCGCACGCACCGCAACCAACATCCGCGCCGGCGCCCAGAGCCCTGTCTCCGGGATCGTGCACGCACTGACTTTGCTGGCCATCCTGCTGTTCGCCGCGCCTTTGGCACGATTCATTCCACTCGCTGCGCTGGCCGCCATTCTTTTTGTGGTGTGCCAGAACATGGGCGAGTGGCACGAGATTCCGGAGATCCTCCGGCTGCCCCGGCTGGAGATCGGCGTTTGGCTGATCACGCTGCTGCTGACCGTCTTCGCCGACCTCACGGTGGCGGTGGAAGGCGGCATGATTCTGGCGATACTGATTTACCTGCGCAAGGTGACGGCGACCACGACCATCACTCGCGTCACCGACGAAGATGTGGCGGAAGGCCAGTTGCATGTCCTGCAGGGCCGCCACATCCCGGATTCCATCGCGATCTTCCGCATTCATGGGCCATTCCTGTTCGGCAGCACGGAAAAGCTGGACGCTATCCTCGATCAGCTTCCGGAGCTGCCGCCGGTGGTGATTGTGCGGCTGCGCAACATGACCGCGCTCGACTCGACCGGAATCCAGGCGCTGCAACGCCTCGCGGATGCGGTGCACCAGTCGGGCCGGCACCTGATCCTGTGCGGTGCGCGCGAGCAGCCTTCGCGGCTGATCTCCCAGGCTGAGTTTGAGCGTCACATTGGCGCGGAGAACATCTGTCCGCACGTGACCGCCGCGATTCAGCGCGCGGAAGAATTACAAGGAAAACCAGCGACCCAGCTGGTGTAGACGCGCCGAATCCGCTTCGGCTCGCAGCGGCGAGAACGGGCGAAAATCGCACCCACTTGCATGCGCCCGTTATAATCGAGTTTCCGGCACTCATCGGCTCTTCGGGAGCAGCCGGAAAGGAGTTCGCGATGCCCATTCAGCCGACGAAAAACATCTGGCACAACGGCCAGATGGTTCCGTGGGATCAGGCACAAATTCATGTAATGTCCCACGTGGTTCACTACGGCAGCTCGGTATTCGAAGGGCTGCGTTGCTACGTGCCGGGAATCTTCCGGCTGCAGGATCACATGCAGCGGCTTTTGGACTCGGCCAAGATTTACCGGATGGTGCTTCCGTACTCCCTTGAGGAGCTCTGCTCCGCAGTGGTCGACCTCGTCGAAGCAAACGGCGTTGCGCCCTGCTACATCCGCCCCATCGCTTTCCGCGGCTACGGCGAGATTGGCGTGAATCCGCTGCGCTCTCCAATGGAGATCTACATCGCGAACTTTCCCTGGGGCAAGTATGTCCCCGGCAATGATGGTGCGGACGTCTGCGTATCGAGTTGGGCGCGGCTTGCGCCCAATACGATGCCATCGCTGGCCAAGGCTGGCGCCAACTACATGAACTCACAGCTCATCCGCATGGAAGCCGAGATCAATGGCTACTCGGAAGGCATTGCGCTCGACGTGAACGGATACCTTTCCGAGGGTTCCGGCGAAAACCTTTTCATTGTCCGCGGCGGCATCGTGTATACCACGCCGCTAGCCAATTCGGTGCTGAACGGGATCACACGTTCCTCGGTGCTGGCGATCGCGAAGTCGCTCGGCATTACCATCGTGGAGCAGCCGCTTCCGCGCGAGATGCTGTACATCGCGGACGAGGCTTTCTTTACCGGAACCGCCGCCGAGGTGACGCACCTGCGCTCGGTCGATCGCATCCTGGTGGGCGACGGCAGCATGGGCCCGATCACGAAGGCGATCTACGATGAGTTCTTCAGCATTGTGAACGGCAAAAAGCCCGACACCTATGGCTGGCTGACTCCGGTCAAAGTAGCTGCGGCAGAGCCGGTCGGCGTCTAGCAAGCGGTTCATTCAAAAACAGCGGTCCTCCTGAAATGGAGGGCCGCCTTCGTTTCGGGGGCCGGAATTAGTGGATCACGCTCATGGCGCGATCCCAGCGAGCAAAGGCGATCACGGAGCCCAGCCTGGTGTGCGGCTCAGCCGGCAGTTGCGGCAGTTGCGCATCGGCACGCGTCTCTCCCGGGGTGCGGACCGAAAAGTAGATCATAAAGGGCTTACCGACGATTGCCCCGCGCGGAACAAAGCCCCAGTATCGGCTGTCCTCGCTGTCGTTTCGGTTGTCACCGAGTACGAAGAAGCTGTCTGGCGGGACGGTAATCTCTCCGCCGTTCACAAGCGAACGAAGCTGAATCCACCAGCGTGAGTCGACGTTCGGGTCGATGCTGCCAAGCTGCGGAAACTCATCGCGATACCTGTCCGGCTCCGCCCTGCGGAATATCGCGTAGGGCTCATTCAGCGGCTGTCCGTCGATCCAGGCCTTGCCGTTGTGCAGCCGGATGTGGTCGCCGGGCAATCCGATGACGCGCTTGACCAGGTGCATCGACGGATCCACGGGATAGTGGAAGACGATGAGGTCGCCGCGATGGATCTCGTAGGTGGGCGCAATCAGCTTCGAGAAGGCGCCGCTCGACACGTCCTTGGACACCTCTTTATTGACCAGCAAAAAATCGCCCACCAGCAGCGTCGGAATCATGGACTCCGACGGGATGCGGAAGGGTTGAAAGGTGAAGGTGATGATGAAGAGTGCGATGACGATGAGAGTCGCCATCGACTGGACCGATTCGAGCACTCCGTGCCGGTGGCCCGGCTTCGGCGGGGTCGGTGCGGGCACGGTTTCTGGGGGTGCCTCTGCGCCGGGAAGACCGGATTGTGTGGCGGCGCTCATGGCACTTCCGGCTGCGTCTCCTTTGGGGTGGCGTCTGCAGCAACCATGAGCGCTCCGGAGAGAAGACTTTCCAGGGCGCGGCGGGCGGCCTCCTGCTGGGCCTGCTTCTTGGTGGACCCTTCGGCCTCGCCCAGCGTGACTGCGCCGACACGGACTTCGATGCGGAAGCTCTTGCGGTGATCCGGTCCGCTCTGATCGGCGAGGATGTACTTGGGCTGGCCGGCGCCGGACGCTTGCAGCCGCTCCTGCAGCGCCGATTTGTAATCGCCCACTGCGCCGGAGAATGGTCCAGGAGCGTGCAGCACGTGCATCAATTCGGGCTCCGCCGGCTGAATGATGTGGGTCTGAATGAAGTCGCGCGCTGCATTCAGTCCGCCATCGAGGTAGATGGCCGCAATGGCGGCTTCGAGCGCGTTGGCGAGCAGCGCAGGCTTGCGGCGGCCACCGCTGTGCTCCTCACCCCGGCCGAGGCGCAGCATGGGGCCGAGCTCCAGCCGTGTCGCCACCTGGGCCAGATTGCGG
>JAICMT010000135.1 GCA_025929125.1 Acidobacteriaceae bacterium
AACCCGAAACGCAATGATCTTCAGTTGGCCTGCCGGTATTCGAGATGCCGGTTCCACGCGCTTTCAGTTCCATCATGTGATTGACGTGGCGCCGACAATTCTTGACGTACTTGGAATCCCTGAGCCCACAATGGTAGACGGCGTGGCCCAGAAGCCAATCGAGGGCGTCAGTATGGCCTACACCTTTGATCAGCCAAAAGCGAAGAGCACACGCACCATCCAGTATTTCGAGATGTTTGGCAATCGAGCCATCTACTATGAAGGATGGATTGCCAGTTGCCGCCATGGGCGGCTGCCCTGGATGACCAAAGGGACCGCGGACTTCGCCGACGATCGCTGGGAGCTCTACAACATTGAGGAAGACTTCAGCCAGGCCGAAGACCTCGCGGCCAGCCAACCGGAGAAGTTGCGCGAGCTGCAAGAGCGCTTCCTGGTGGAAGCTGGACGACACCAGGTGCTTCCCCTGGACGACCGGTTTGCGGAGCGAATGGACAGCACTTTGCGCCCGAGCTTCTTCGCCGGCCGGAACCAGATCACGCTGTTTCCCGGGATGGGGAAATTGCCGGAAGGGAGCGCCCCGAGAACCATTAACATCAATCACGCCATCGACGTCATCGCGGAGATTCCGAAGGAGGGTGCAGAAGGGGTCCTCGTTTGCCTCGGAGGAGACACCGCCGGCTGGAGCCTTTTCGTCGAAGGCGACCGGCTGCGCTATCACTACAACTGGTTCACGCTCGAGCGCTATGACGTAATTGCAGACTCGCCTCTCCCACGCGGAAGAGTGGTATTACGCATGGAATTCGAGTGCGAAACGCCCGAGGCGACGGGTGGACCCGCTGTCGTGCGCCTGTTCTACGACGGTCGCCTGGTCGGTCAGGGCCGGATCGAGAAGCAGGTTCCGGGGCGGTTCGGATTCGAGAGCATGGACATCGGGGAGGACACGCGATCACCGGTGTACCCCGGTTATCGCCAGCGGCTCCCCTTCCTCTTCACAGGTCGCATTGAACGTGTCGAACTCCACCTTGGCCAATCAGCGGAGTGGACCCATCAGGAGTTGATCGAGCGCCATTTGCAGGACTACTGAGTGGTCCAGGGGAAATGGGATGAGAGCAGCCCTAGCACAGACCGCCAGTCTCGCCATCATCATCTTCGCCGTGAGCAGCATGCTCTCGGTCGGACTTGCTTATAGTATCGGCCAGATCATAGGTCCGCTACGCGAGGCTCGTGCCGTGTTTCGCGCGCTGGTCGCGAACTTCGTCCTGGTTCCGCTGCTGGCCGTCGGAATTGAGCGGGCTGTCCCGCTGGACCCTCCCCTGGCGCTCGGGTTGTTTCTGCTCGCAGGATCGGCTGGCGCGCCGTTCCTGATCAAGCTGGCGAGCGCCGCCAGAAGGGACCTCGCGCTCAGCGCGGCTCTCCTGCTGCTTCTCGTTCCGGTGACGGTCTTCTTCCTCCCGTTCTACGTGCCGTTGGCGATGGCCCATCCTTCTCTGCGCGGCCTCTCGTACACTCCCTCCAGCATTTTCGCCATTGGCCTGCCGCTCCTCTCCACGTTGATTCTGCCCCTCGTCGTTGGTCTCGTGGTGAAGGCTCTTGCTCCGGGCTGGGCCGCCCGGCTGGTCCCAATCGGCGGCAAGGTCGCCTCTGTCACCCTCGTGGTGGTGGTTGTCTCCACCTTCGGCGCAAATTTTCACGAACTGATCAGGATCGTGAAGGGCGGCGCGGTAGTCGCCGGGGTCCTGCTGATTGCGGGCGCCTTTGTGATGGGATCTCTCCTCGCCCGCCGCGAGCGCACTGCCGTGCTCGGGCTCGGAACAGGACAGCGAAATGTCGCCGCGGCGATGGTGATCGCTTCCAGAGACTTCAATGATCCGGATATCCTGGTGATGGTCACCGCTTCCGTTCTGGCCGGGCTGCTTCTGCTCTTCGCGATCGCATGGTTCCTGAGCAGGCGTACGCCACACATCGGCGTTCCTACTCCGGATGCCGCGCCCGCGCGTTCGGCATCCGCGGTAAAAGAACGACCCATCAGGGCCGCATAAAAACCGGCACACCATCCTGCAGCAACGCTGAACTCCATCCCGCTCACCGGTCCTTGAAACACAGTCGCCTGTGCGCCGGCGTTAGTGTCCCTCGGAGTCGCTCAGGGTTGACAAGATGATGTTTGGAGGGTGTTCGGCGCTGACTAAATCGGGCCACCAAAAAATGCCGGTGGCCCTCACTTATCAATCGTCCGCAAGCGGACCACGGCAACAATGAATCCGGCCACTGCGGTCAACGCAGCCGCCGGTACTGCTATTTTCACAGTCAACAACATGTCGGCGTGGCTACGACCTGTCGTGTGGATGGTGAGCAGAGTAACAATGAGGAAGACCGACAAAATGACAAAACAGACTACTCCGCTCGCCAAACCGATCACCGTTGCCTGCTGCAAGGTACTCATCGAGACTCATTGCGGCTCCTGGTTGCAGGTCAAGACTGGAGTGCGAAAGTCTATGAGCGACAAAAGCCGATCCTGCACTGGTCGCCGACGCTCATGGCAAAACCAACTTGATAGGGGCCCTCGCCGAATGAGATGACGATCAGGCTCCTGGGTTGCCCAACCATTCTTCAGAAGTAAATGAGGGTGAGTGCGGCGATGTCCCCCAAAAGAAAGAGTGAACTTTACACCTACAGCGCCGCATAAAAGCCGGCACGCCATTCTGCAGCAACGATGGCCATGGAACGATGCTGCCGCAGAGAATGCGGCGAGCGCATGTGCCTCAGACAAAGTATCGCGGCGAGCGATTCAGTCGGATTCGTCCCCATCGACCTTGTTCGCTTCGTCTGGATGGCGCTTTTTAGGATCAAGGAGCCATAGAACCATGAGGGTCGTGCCCGAAAGCACGATACCGAGCGCAAAGAGCTGGTACGCCGCCGCAATCCCGATGGCCACAGTCACCCACAGGCTGACGGCCGTCGCCAGCCCATGAACCTTGATTCGTCCCTTTATAATCGCGCCCGCGCCGATGAATCCCATCCCGCTCACCAGCCCTTGCAACACACGCGCTTGTGCGTCGGCGTTATTGTGGAACGCGAACTGGCCGATCTCAAGGTACGCGCACGCGCCCATGGCAAGCAGAGGGTAGGTGCGGAGCCCGGGCCTGGCCGGATCCCCGCGCTCCCATCCAATGGGCACACCTAGGGCGAACGCGACGGCGAGGTTCAATAACATCGTTGGAAACTGCTCCCATTCATTCATAAGGTCCTCCGCCGTACGCGCAATGGCCGCACAGCGCCACAACCAATACCACGACAATTCGCGACGGCGCATTTATGGGCATTTTAGAATCGATGCCGCTCCTGAACCGTAAGAGATTGGGTCGCGCTAATTAGTGACATGTTTCTCCTTGCCAGACAGGGTTGTCGGGTGAAGGCGAGCGCTCGCGCCAGCGGGTCCGTTACCACGAGCAGCAACCACAGCGCGAGCGCGCGGGCACCGGAGGAGTGGAGCAGTACGCCACTCACCTGGGCACAGGGAATGTATGCACAGCTTCAACAATGCCGCCGAAAAGCATCAGGGATCCAATGATCAACACGCTCGCGAGAGTTGCCGCCAGCATAGACATGGTGGAGCTAGTCGGGATCGAACCGACGACCTCATCGTTGCGAACGATGCGCTCTCCCAGCTGAGCTATAGCCCCACGGCATCGAACGAAGTTGCCAAAGTGATTTTAACAGAGTGCGGCAACGATAAAGCGCGACCACCCCGTTGCACGTTACCGGCGATTAAGATCTTTCCCCAGCCTGTTAAAGGGCCTTTCGTTTCCTCCGAGAAGGCTTCTTGGCTGTGGAGGAAGATGCGGCCGTGGAGCTTTTTTGCGTCTTGCTCTTGACCGCGCGACTTCCCTCTTTGCGATGCTCCAAATCTGCAATCTGGGGCAGCTTCTGTTTGAGCGCAAGCACCGGCTGGAATAGATCACCCTTTTTCTGCATTCGCGCGAGCGCCTGGTCTGAGGTGAAGCGCAGCAGTTCCGCATCGCCTTTCTTGAGGCAGCTTTCCACTTCTTTCCATGTCACCGGCGTTGAGACCGTAGGCTCTTCTTTGGCACGCAAGGAATAAACCGAAACCGTGGTTTTATGGTCATCATTCTGGCTCCAATCCACCAGGACCTTGCCAACCCGAAGCGCTTTCTTCATGTCGGAAACCACCACATCAGGATGGCGGGCTTCGAGCAGGCGCGCGATGCTTTTTGCAAAAGACTTTGTATGGTCATAAGTGACTTCGGTATTCAGCGGCACATAAATCTGAAGCCCTTTGGAGCCGGAGGTCTTGGGAAACGATTCCATTTCAAAACCTGAGAAGACCTCGCGGAGCCAGAGCCCCACCTGGCAGCACTGGACGATGTCGGCCGGCGCCCCTGGGTCGAGGTCAAACGCTATGACCGTGGGCCGCTGTATCTCCGGCTCTTGCGAAAGCGAAGTATGTAGTTCGAGATCGGCCAAGTTTCCCAGCCAGACCAGCGTTGGCAGGTCGGCGACAACGCAGTAATCCATGTAGCGGTTGTTGCCTTCGCTCCAGACCTTCGTGGTCTGCATCCAGTCAGGGCGGAATGAGGGGCAATTCTTTTCATAGAAGTGCATTCCGTCTACCCCATTGGGATAGCGCTTCAAAGTAAGAGGGCGACGTGCGAGATGCGGCAGAAGCACCGGAGCGATCCGGATGTAGTAATCAATGACCTGTCCCTTGGTGAAACCTGTCTTGGGGTATAGGACCTTGTCGAGGTTGCTCAGCTTGATGTGGCGGCCTTCCACCTCGATTGTGCTTTCCTGCTTTGCCAAGAACTCCTCCCTCAATTCATTTCTTCAGCCGATTAGATGCAGAGCTCACCCAGCTTGCAATCGGGCTGCAGTGCTACAGGCATTTTCAGCCTTTTACCACCAACATGAAAGCTGGTTTCGCCATCTAAGCGGGGGTGCCAACTGATGATGCCAAGCCGCTGCCGGTAAGCACGTCACAACCACCAAGGTTTCCTGCGGAACAGGAATCGCTGTTCCGCGAGGTGCTGGAACTGATGGACCGCGAGAACGTTCCCGTGATTGTATCCGGAGCGTTTGCCCTGCACGAGCACACCGGGATATGGCGCGACACCAAAGACCTGGATCTCTTTCTGCCGGCCCCGGAGGTTGGGCGGGCATTGCGCATTCTGGAACGCGACGGCTTTGAAACGGAGATCCTCGATCCGGTATGGCTTGCCAAAGCGCGGCGCAGCGATTACTTCGTTGATCTCATCACAGGCATGAGCAATGCTGTGGTGCGCGTTGACTACTCCTGGGTGCGTCGCGCCGCCCGGTCGAAAATCGTCGGGCTGTCGGCACGGGTGCTGGCGGCAGAAGAACTGATCGCCTCGAAGGTCTTTGTCACCCGCCGCGAACGTTGTGATGGCGCGGACATCTGCCACATCATCTACGGAACGCGCGGCAAGTTCGATTGGAGACGCCTGATGTCGTTGCTCGGGGAGCACTGGCAGATGCTGCTGTGGGACCTGGTGCTCTATCAAT
>JAICMT010000394.1 GCA_025929125.1 Acidobacteriaceae bacterium
CTTCCGGTTCCAGGGACAGACGTCCTGGCAGATGTCGCACCCGAACACATTTCGGCCGATCTCCTGCTGCAGCGAATCGTCGATCCCGCCCTTCTTCTCAATGGTGAGATAGGAGATGCAGCGGGAGGCATCCATCTCGCGCGGGCCTGCGGCCTCGGGACTGGATAGGAGCGCTCCGGTAGGACAGGCGTCGATACAACGTGTGCAGGATCCGCACCGGTCCGCCGCGATCAGTTCCGGCGCCTCATCGTGGACTGGCATCGAAGTGACAAGAACACCCAGAAGCAGCCATGACCCAAGCTCCTGGCTGAGGACACAGGTATTCTTTCCGATCCAGCCGATACCTGCTTTCGCCGCAAAGTCTCGCTCCAGAATCGGGCCAGTATCCACATAACAGCGCGTGAGGCACTGAGTCTCCTTCATCAGCCACGCTTCTACCTGGCGGAGGCGAATCATGAGCTCTTCGTGGTAATCGGCGGGTCCGGGAGACTGGCCGACGCGGGACTTGCCCATCCAGGCATAGCGGGCGATCCAGCCGCTTCCAGGCGAAGCCTCGTCCATCGACCTCGGTCCGGAGACGTTGTAATTCCAGGCACAAACGACCACCGACCGGGCCCACGGGATAGCTCGATGGAGCGCTCCTCGAAGCAGATCCCCTGCTTCGTCGCGGCGCTGGAGGTAACCCATTTCGCCAGCTCGACCGGAATCGATCCACTGCTCGAAGCGGTCAGATTCTGCCGCGGTGCGCGGTTCGTCCGGCAGTGGCACCCGAGCCACGCCTGCAGCCGCGAAGCCTGCCTCGCGCGCACTCTCGCGCAGGCGCTGCCTCAGACCGTCGCTCCAGAGCTCCGTCGTCACAACTCCAGCCTAGCTACAATGGAGGCAGATGCCCAGTTCTCCTATTCTGAGTCCCAACCAACCCATTCGGGTGGTTCTATTCG
This sequence comes from Acidobacteriaceae bacterium, assembly GCA_025929125.1. GTDB lineage: Bacteria > Acidobacteriota > Terriglobia > Terriglobales > Acidobacteriaceae > Edaphobacter. The sequence goes on from JAICMT010000394.1 coordinate 942, forward strand.
ATTTCGGCAAGGTGCTGTCCAATCCTGAGGATCCTGCAGCCTGGGCAAATATGCTCGCATGCGTCGAATTGTCGGAGCAGCGATTCCATGACGCTTACTGGGCCTACCGCCATGATTACGATCGCCACACTCTGAACTCAGTCGGGTATTGGCAAGCGGTAGCGAAACACGCCGGCACATCTTTCGACGCCGCCAGAATTGGCCGGCTGAATGAGCTGGATGTGGATCTGTGGACCAATATGAATGACCGGATGGTTACGTTCGCGCAAAGTCTGCAAAGGGGAGGAATGCGTACCGGCATCCTCTCCAATATCGGCGATGCGATTTCACAGGGCATCACGAAACGGCTTCCATGGTTGAGCCGCTTCGATGCCTGCAGCTGGTCCTGGGAGCTGGGCCTGGCAAAGCCCGATCCGGCCATCTACATCAAGACAGCAGAAGTACTCAATACTGCACCCCAGAACATTCTGTTCTTTGATGATCGCGAGGAGAACGTGGCGGCCGCAGCCGAGGTCGGTTTCCAAACCATTCAGTTTACGGATTATGAAAGTCTGCTTCGCGATCTGCGCGACCGCGGCTACACTCGCATCCTGGAACTCGGCACAGGAAAGCAGCTTCAGCCAGCCTAGGCGCGGTGTACTTTCATCACCCTTGCGGATGCAGGCAAGCTTTGAAGTAGTCGAGCGACTTCTCAAGTCCCTCGCGAAGCGAGACCTTCGGCTCCCATTGAAGCAGCTCGCGGGCCTTGGCTATATCCGGCCTGCGCCGGGCCGGATCGTCCTGCGGCAGCGGCTTAAAGATTATTTCGGAATTCGAGCCGGTCACTGCCAGAACCTCTTGCGCGCACTCGATCATCGTGAACTCGCCGGGATTGCCGATATTGACGGGCCCATGCTCGGGGGACTTCGAGAGCCGCAGGATTCCGTCAATCAAGTCGGAGACATAGCAGAAGCTTCGCGTCTGCTTGCCATCGCCGTAGATGGTCAGCGGCTCTACTGCGAGCGCCTGCATCATGAAGTTTGAGATCACACGGCCGTCATTGGCCTGCAGCCGCGGACCATAGGTGTTGAAGATGCGCACCACGTGCGTGTTGACGCTGTAATAGCGGTGCCATGCCATCACCGCAGCCTCAGAGAATCTTTTCGCCTCGTCATATACAGAGCGGGGGCCGATCGGATTCACGTGTCCCCAATAAGTTTCGACCTGCGGATGGACTTGGGGATCTCCATAGCATTCGGACGTTGAGGCGTGCAGAAAGCCGGCGTTGTATTTGCGCGCCAGGTTCAGCGCGTTTACTGTTCCGGCTGAACCCACCAGAAGCGTCTCCGGTCCCAGGCGAGCGTAATCCACGGGGCTCGCGGGAGAGGCAAAGTTGAATATGAAGTCCACTGGCCCCGGATCGAAAGCCTTGCAGATGTCCTGTTCGAGAAGCTCGAATCGCGGCTCAGTCGCCAGATGTGCGAGGTTTGCGGGCGATCCGGTGCTGAGATTATCGATGCCGATTACGCTATTTCCCTGGGCGAGAAGCGCGTCTGTGAGGTGCGACCCGAGGAACCCGGCGGCTCCTGTTACAAGGATTCTCTGTGCCATCGATTTCGTTCTCGCGCTCAGGGTTGCGGCGCAGCAGGCGCCAGATCGGCGTCGCGAACCTGATTGACTGCAGGGCGGCCGACACTGATATAGGTGATGCCATAGTCTTGCATAACCTTCGGATCGAAAAGATTTCGTCCGTCCACCACGATGGGATAATGCATGGATTCGGCGAGGACCTTCAGGTCAAGCTCGGCAAACTCC
>JAICMT010000409.1 GCA_025929125.1 Acidobacteriaceae bacterium
GAGGGCGCAATCAGAACCGCATAAAGCCAGGGACGTGCCGCGCGTTGCCCCGGCGAGCTTTGCGGCGGAGTCGACGAGGCTTCCGCGCCAACCGCTTCGATCTCGTTCATCCACCGACTCTACCACGCAAAAACCGGCCGTTTTCCGGTCAGCGATTCATCTGGTATGGATTGCGCAGACCCAGCATTTTCATCGCGCGGAGAGCGGTCGCTCGTGCCCCAGTGCGCAGCAATCTCTTCCCTCGCTCTCGCCAGATCAGGCCTTGCTGCGCTCGGCGGAAGCTGGCCTCCGGTGGCCCGCCGTGGCGCAATGCTCTGGCAGCCAGAGCAACGATGCTGTCGAACTCCTGCGCCATGCTGAAGTACTCTTCAAATGCCCTCCGGGCCAGCCCCCCGCGCTCAGCCGACTCCGCAACATGCGGCTCCAGCAGCTCCGGCAATCTCGATATTTCCCGCTCCTCCACCCGAATCAGGAACTGACGCCAATCCGGCCCGGGCGGCAGCACGTATCCGTCGGAGATCAATACCGGCGCTACCCCGGCAGCCATGGTCTCAAAGAACCGGATCGTACCCCGGCCGGCTCCGCGGGGACACAGAACAAAGTGCGAGGCGGCCAGCACCTCCGCATACCTGCGCTGCCGCCTTTCACGATCCCGCGGGTCTGGCGGTGAGTTTTCCCAGTGGTAATAGGTCGACGTATTTTCGATCAGCACATCTTCCCGATTGAACCGGAGATTGAACAGCCGCTTCCGCAGCAAAGAGGTGGATCCCCCCTGAAAGCTGAACAGATAACGCTTGGTCGCGGACGCCTCAATCGACGCCCAGCTCGGCTTGTTGGGCTCTGCTAGAAAAAGGTTTCGAAACTGCCCGTTACGGGAGACATACGTGTAGCTGAAGACGCGTCCCACGCGCGTGCTCCGGTCCTCCGCGGCAGAGCAGTACACGCCCGGAGCCAGCGGCAGGTAGTTGTCATCCTCGGTGTAGACTGCGCACTTGTCCGGAAACTCCCGATAAGCGGCATGGTCCAGCAGAAATTCCGGATCCAGTCCAAAGCTGCCCACCATCAAAACCAGTTCAGCGTCGCCGGGGGAGCTTACGAGTGTGTGGCTCCCGGAGCTGGTTGCACGGCTGCGCATGAGCTCCATCAGCTCCGTCTCTCCACAATTTGTCAGGTGAATCTTCATGCAACCTCGCTCAGTATAGGAGTTCAAACACTCTAACCAATTGAGCCGTCGTCACCTGCATCGCTTTCCAGATCGAAAATGCATCCTCGGCCCACCTGAGAACCTCTATATCTTTACGTTCTGCACCTGCAGACCCTCAAGGAGACGCTCCCCACCAGGATGGCCGCTACCGCCACAGCCCCACCCGATCAATCGGCGCAGGCCGCTCAGGGAGTCAATCCCTGGCTGATTGCCGCCTCGGTCATGCTGGCTACCTTCATGGAGGTGTTGGATACTGCGATCGCATCGGTCGCGCTTCCCTACATCGCCGGCTCACTTTCGGCGACCACCGACGAGGCGACCTGGGTGCTCACCAGCTATCTGGTAGCGAACGCCATCATCCTGCCGGCCAGCAACTGGTTTTCGCTGCGGTTCGGTCGCAAGCGGTTTCTGATGTCCTGCGTCGTGATCTTCACTGCGTCCAGCTTCGCCTGCGGCGCTGCTCCCAGCCTTATGCTTCTGCTGCTGGCCCGTGTCGCTCAGGGCGCGGGCGGTGGGGCACTGCAGCCCATCTCGCAGGCCATCCTGCTGGAGTCCTTCCCACCGGCGAAACGCGGCGCGGCTATGGCTGTGTTCGCCTTCGGAGTCGTGGTCGCTCCGGTGCTCGGACCAACCCTCGGTGGCTGGCTCACCGACACCTACTCCTGGCGCTACGCCTTTTACATCAACATCCCCATCGGCATCCTGGCGCTCTTCATGATCAACCGTTTCATCCATGATCCCGCCTACATCCGCAATGCCAAGGTGCCCGCCTTCGACAACATCGGCATGGGCACCCTCATCGTCTGGACCGGCCTGCTGCAGATCGTACTCGACAAGGGGCAGGAGGACGATTGGTTCGGTGCGGTCTGGATTCGTTGGGCCACGCTCGCGCTGGTCATCAGTTTTGTCTGGTTCTGCTGGCACTCCTGGGTGAAGAAGAATCCCCTGGTCGAGCTGCGCGTGCTCAAGGATCGAAACTTCCTCATCGGCTGCGTGCTCATCTTCCTCTTCGGAGTTGGTATCTATTCCACCGTCACCGTGCTGCCGCTGTTCTACCAGGAGTTGCTCGGATACACCGCCTTCACCGCCGGTCTCGTCGTTGCTCCGCGCGGGCTGGGCGCGATTTGCGGAATGCCGGTCATCGGTTTCCTCTCCAACAAGGTGGACGCGCGTTGGCTGCTCACCTTCGGCTTTGTGACCTTCGGCCTCACCACGCTTTATTTCGGCAACGTAACTCTGGGCCTTTCCCCGACCACGCTGTTGCTGCCCATCATGATCACCGGCTTCGGCCTCTCGTTTGTCTTCGTCCCCATCTCCACGGCGGCCTACGGCACGCTGCGCAATGAGCAGATCGGCAATGCCTCCGGCATCTTCAACCTCATGCGCAATGTGGGCGGCTCCATCGGCATC
>JAICMT010000433.1 GCA_025929125.1 Acidobacteriaceae bacterium
CTGTCCAGCAACTTCGATTCGTCGGTCGTCAGATTGTTCTTTGTCTTCTCCGCCAGGATGGACAACATATCGATGCTCTGCCGCGCTCCCATCAGATCGACTCGCGGCTGCTCGCCCTCCTTGGTGACTCCGCCCAACTGGAGGATGGCAGTCATGTAGATGGATTGCACGATCTGATCGAAACTCATCTGGGGCGGCCGTTCCATGCCCGGGTTAGCGGCGCGTACGGCTGTTTCCAGACGATCGGAGGTCTGCTGGTAGGCGGTATTAACCTGCTCCATCTCCTGCGCGGTGGGCGCCGGGGGTATATCGCCTCCAAACTCGTCCTCAGCAGGTCGTTCTGGAGCGGGTGCTTTCGCGGCTTCCGCAAGCGGCGGGGGAGCGGATTCGGCTGCGCTCTCGCGCTCCGGGGAGGGATCGGCATCCTCACGCGGCGTGCCATCCATGTCGAATTTCCGGCGATCGGTTACAACGAAAGGCTTATTCTGCTCGGCCATCTCTCTCACTCTCTTATCCAAATTCAGTTCCCGCCCATGCGGGCGGCGGTGTACGGCAATGGCACCGGCATCGCCGTTCCTCCGGGATAGGTCAGCGGCTGCTTGCGTTCTAATGCTTCCCGGCGCACGTAGCCAAGAGCCAGAGAAACGGTTCCACCCTTGAGGGGAATAGCAGCCACGCTCGTCAGCTCTCCGGCCGGTTTCCCTTCGGCATGGAGCGCGGTTCCTGGGGGCGGAAGCGATCCGCTCAGCTCAAACCCTGCGAACGTTCGATGCAGGCTGCCACGGGAACGAATCCGTTCCACGATCTCCTGGCCGAGATAGCATCCCTTGGAAAAGTGCAGTGCGCGCGACTGAGTGCCGGCCAAAGCAGTTTCCTGTGGCAGGTCGTGCGCCTTGTCCTGGTCGCGGATGTCTGTACCGTACTGAGGAGTTCCCTCCAGGATTCGCAGAGATTCGAGCGCCTCCGCCTCCAGCCATGTGCATCTCGCTTCAAGGGCGCCCTGCAGAGGCTCGGCCACATCGGCAGCGGTCCAGAGCTCAAATCGGTCTACCAGGGGGCCGTAGGCGCGAATCACAGCGATCTCCGATCCCTTCCAGGGAGCGCTTTCTATGGACAGTAGCTCGCTTGGCGTGGGCAGGGCCAGCGCTTCGATCGCGGAAGCCGCTCCTGGGCCGGCAATCAGCACGCCGAAACGATCGGATGTGATGTCCTTGAGCTCCACGTCATCCATGATGATGAAGTGGTCCAGATGAGCCATCAGCCCGGAGAGCTCGCTCCGAGAGGTTTCAATCAGCAGGGCATCCGGATCGCCTGCTGGGGCGAAGACGTTTGCGATTCCACGGATGCGTCCCTGGGCATTCAGGGCGAAGTTATAGCAACCGTGCCCGGGAGTCAGGGCCTGAACGGAGTTGGTCACCATTCCATTTAGCCAGCGCACACGGTCCGAGCCTGTGACCCGTATCCACCCGATGCTGTCCAGCACGCAAAAGGCCGCGCCGGTCAGCAGCGCGGTGAGCTGTTGCGGGATGGAGGCGTGGGTTTGGAGCACCGTATCCATTTCGGAACAAACGAAAAACTGCGTACACTGTCGATTATAGCGGCGCGTCCCACCAGGCCGCGGAGGTCCGGTTGTCGTTTTCAAAGCGTCGCAATTGTTTGCTTAATTCTCAATGGTTTCCCCGGACGCTTCGCGGCCTCGCTACGTCTGTGCTGCTTGCCGCGCTGTCGGTTGCCTCGGTGGGACAGCCACCGGCAGAGACGGGCGATCAGTCCGACAAGCCTCATGCTCCGCTCACGAAGCAGCAGGCCGACGAGCTCTTCCGCTCGGTGGACGAGATACTGAAGTTCGCCAGTTCCGATACCGGGCTGCCCATCGAGCACAGCGTTAAGCGCAAGCTTGTGACCCGTGACGAGGTGAACAAGTATCTTCGCGAGAAATTCAACGAGGACGAGGGTGCGAAGCGCCTGGCCCGGTCCGAGATTGTCCTCAAGAAATTTGGCCTGCTTGACCGGGAATTTCAGCTTCGGCCTTTTATGATTTCGCTGCTCACCGAGCAGGTGGCTGGGTTCTACGACGATAAGACGAAGACAGTGAATTTGCTGGACTGGATTGAGCCCGAAGACCAGAAGCCAGTGCTCGCCCACGAACTGACTCATGCGCTGCAGGACCAGAAGGTGGGGCTCACAAAATGGTCGGTGGTGGGACCCGAGGATGTGGCAAAGAACGTTCAGCAGGACAATCTGCACATCCAGACCGACGAGGGAAGCACGTCGCGCGATGCGGTAGCCGAGGGCCAGGCGATGGTCGTCTACCTGGATTACAATCTTCGTCCCGCCGGGCGCACACTTGCATCCTCGCCCGAGATTCTGAACCGGCTGAAGAATACGGTTTCGGACACCAGCAA
>JAICMT010000014.1 GCA_025929125.1 Acidobacteriaceae bacterium
CCGGGCTTTCATGTCCGCCGGGATTGGCCGGTGCGCATCACGGAATCCCTCGGCACACCTCAGGTTGCGATCCCGAACCTGCTGGGCCAGTCCGAGAGAGCGGCTCTCATCAGCATCCGGCAACTGGGACTGGAACCCGGCGCGGTGATTCACCTGCCTGCTCCCGGGGAGGAGGACGTGGTCATTGCCCAAACCCCCTCGCCTGACTCAGGAGAAGTGACCAGCCCCCGTATTAGTCTCGTAGTCAGTGACCCGGAACCGGGCGATGCGGCAGCATACGTCATGCCTTCGCTCGTCGGGCTCAGCTACGCGGCTGCGGCAGCCCGAGTGCAGGCCGCCGGGCTGCATCTGCTTGATTCCGATCCAGCATCATCCCCGATAGCGGCCACGCCTTCGGTTTCCGGCGCCACTGCTGCACCGGGTGTGCCTCCGGCCCCACCCCAGGCTCCAGCAGCGCCGCCGACTTTCAATCCCGCCGCGGTTAGCGGTACGGTGCTTACACAGACCCCCGCAGCGGGTTCGCAGGTCCAGCAAGGGGACACGGTGCGGATTACTCTCTCGCATCTTGTTCCTGTCCCGTAAGATTTTCTTTCCTTAAGCCTTGCCGGGGGATTGCACCAGACTCTAGACTCTCGTGCATGAGATCCGCACTCCCGAAGCTCCTCGCCGCCTGCCTGTTCGTCTGCACTTCCGTCGGCCTTTCCGCCCAGGACTGGGCGAAGTCTGCCCTCGAGAAATCTCCGCGGCACCGCGAGTACGTGCCCTTGAAGCACGGCGATCGAACCGTACAGGCCTTTGTGGTCTATCCGGAGGTCAGCCAGAAGGCACCCGTCATCGTGCTGATCCACGAAATCTTCGGATTGAGCGACTGGGCAAAGCTGATGGCTGATGAGCTCGCCGCGAAGGGGTACATCGTCATCGCTCCCGACCTGTTGAGCGGTGCCGGCCCCAATGGAGGAGGCACCGACGCGTTCTCCGGACAGGACCAGGTCACCAAAGCGGTCTCTGGACTGAACTCCGACCAGGTGACCGCCGACCTCGATGCTGCCGCGGATTACGCTAAGAAGTTGCCGGCGGCGAATGGAAAACTCTATGTGACCGGATTCTGCTGGGGTGGCGGCAAGAGCTTCTTGTACGCAACCCACCGGCACGATCTCTCCGCGGCTTTCGTCTTCTATGGGCCGCCTCCGCCAGCCGACGAAATGAAAAACATCACTGCGCCGGTGTACGGGTTCTATGCAGGCAACGATGCGCGCATCTCCTCCACCGTTCCTGCAGCCACCGAAGCGATGAAGGCGGCAGGGAAGACCTACCAGCCGGTGATCTATGATGGCGCTGGCCATGGCTTTATGCGGGCCGGCCAGGCTCCGGACGCAAATGACGCGAACAAGAAAGCCTACGAGCAGGGTCTGCAGCGCATGCTCTCGGTCTTGGGTGGCAACTCCGCCGCGACTCCGGGACTGCAGAAGCCTGCGCCCGTCAGCAGTGAGCCTGCGGGAGCCATTTCGCTGGCAATGCAGCGAGCGCCCGTCGCCGCTACTCCCGTGGCCGCCGTCGCTGCCACATCCGCGATGGACTGCCACGACATGTCTCCGAGCACAAGGGGCGAGATGGCTGCTTTAATGGGAGAGTGACCAACGCAGGCAGACCCTCCGTTCCATCGCTCCAGGATGAATTGGACCGAATCAGCCAGAACACCCGAGCCTTGGTGCAGCCGGAACGGCTCGCGTTCTCTGAGCGGGCCACCGCAGAGCTGTTCGCCACCGGCATCGAAGGCCGGATGCTCGCACTGGGAGCCAAGGCACCCAGCTTCGAACTCGTCGACGCTCTGACCGATAAGATCGTTCGCTCGGAAGATGTGCTCGCCCTCGGTCCCATGGTGGTGAAATTCTTTCGTGGACGCTGGTGCCCTTATTGCACCACCGAGCTCGAATCCTGGCGCGATCTATTCCCCGAGCTGCGGAGGCGAGGCGCGTTCCTGATGGCGTTGTCGCCACAGTTGCGCCGGCAGAACGACTTCACGATCCAGCAGCATAAGCTCCCGTTTCCGCTCCTCTCCGATCCCGGAGCAAGGGTTGCCGAACAGTTCGGCATCGCCTACACCGTGCCCGAGCAGCACCGGTCCTACTACCGTGGCATTCTCGTCAACATTCCATTCGTAAACTCCGGAGTCATGTACGACCGTGCCACCGAGGAGAGCTGGCGATTGCCCATCCCTGCCGTCTTTGTGCTCAGGCAGGATGGAACAGTGGCTTGGCGTCAGGGCTTCGCCGACTTCCGTGTCCGGCCTGAACCGGCCGAGGTGTTGGCCGCGCTCGACGCAATCTGAAGCCCTCCCCGGTCGCTCTACTTCGATGCGCGATATCGCCGTATCAAGGCATTGGTTGACGAGTCGTGTGCAAGCGCCGGGTCCGCCGGACTCTCCAACTCGCCCAGGATCTTCGTGGCCAGCACCTTCCCCAGCTCCACTCCCCATTGATCGAAGGCGTCGATGTTCCAGATGGCGGCCTGCGTAAATACCGAGTGCTCATACAGCGCAATAAGCTGTCCCAGCACCCGTGGTGTGAGCACCTCAGCCAGGATTGTGTTCGACGGACGGTTTCCCTCGAAAACGCGATGTGGCACCAACCAGTCCGCCGTACCCTCGGCCTTCACCTGCTCGGCTGTTTTGCCAAAGGCGAGCGCCTCCGCCTGGGCGAACACATTCGCCATCAGCATGTCATGGTGCCGCCCCAGCGGGTTCAGGCTCTTCGCAAAGCCGATGAAATCACACGGGATCTGCCGCGTCCCTTGATGGATCAGCTGATAAAACGAGTGCTGCCCATTGGTGCCCGGCTCGCCCCAATACACCGGCCCCGTCTCGTAATCGACATGTGTGCCCTCAAGCGTCACGTGCTTGCCGTTGGACTCCATCGTCAGCTGCTGCAGATACGCGGGAAAGCGCTTAAGGTATTGTTCGTACGGAAGAACAGCCACGGTCTGCGCATCGAAAAAATCGGTATACCAAAGCGTCAGCAGCCCAAGCAGCACCGGCAGGTTCCTCTCGAACGGCGTCGTGCGGAAATGAACGTCCATGGCATGGAAGCCGGCCAGCATCTCGCGGAAGTGATCCGGACCGATCGCGATCATGGTGGAAAGCCCGATCGCCGAATCCATGGAGTACCGCCCGCCCACCCAGTCCCAGAAGCCGAACATGTTGGCCGTATCAATGCCGAACTTCGCCACCTCCTTTGCGTTGGTAGAGATAGCGACAAAGTGCTTCGCCACTGCGGCCTCGTCACCGCCCAGCTTCGACAAAAGCCACTCGCGAGCGGTGTGCGCGTTCGTCATCGTCTCGAGTGTGGTGAAAGTCTTAGAAGCAACCAGAAAAAGCGTCTCTTCAGCAGCAAGATCGCGAACGGCTTCTGCGAAGTCGGTTCCATCCACATTCGAGACGAAGCGGAAAGTCATACTGCGATCGGAGTAGTGCCGCAGAGCCTCATACGCCATCACTGGCCCAAGGTCGGAACCCCCTATCCCAATGTTGATGACATTGCGAATGTGCTTGCCGGTGGCGCCCTTCCATTCGCCGGATCGAACACGGTTCGCGAAGCCGCTCATCTTCTCCAGAACTTCGTGGACCTCCGGCACGACATCCTTGCCATCGACCAGGATCTGTTCCCCTTTGGGCGCGCGCAACGCCACGTGGAGCACTGCGCGGTTCTCAGTGATGTTGATCTTGTCGCCCCGGAACATGGCGTCGATCTTTCCCCGCAAGCCGGTCTCATTCGCCAGCGCGAGCAGCAGTTGCAGCGTTTGTTCCGTCACCCGGTTCTTCGAGTAGTCGAGGAAAATCCCGTCCGCTTCAGCAGTAAACCGCTCGCCTCGACCGGTATCGTTAGTGAAGAGATCTCGAAGGGTGGTGCTTCTCATCTCGTCCGCGTGCTTCAAGAGGTTCGCCCATGAGGGCCGCTGGGTGAGAGATGATTTTGTCCGATTGCCGCTGTCCATAGGCGGATTTTCTCACAGCTCCGCAATAGCAGACGTGGAGAGGACTGACAGTGCTCGCAATCGGCGAAACCAGTTGTGCGATTATCGCAGTTATAGTCCGGCTATCGCGCATCTGCGCTAGAATGGAAATGGCCGCGGTTGAGGAATGTTTCGGGCGGCTTTGAGGCTCAGGTTTCATGACACTTGCTCTCCGTAGTCCGACTCTCCGGCAGCCCCTCGCATCTCCCAACTCCATCTCACGCACGCCGACTCTGCGAGCCGTCACTCCGGAGATCGTCAGAGAGGCGCTTCCCCGGGTGCAGGATGCCAAATCCTCGGCTTCGCTCGATCAATATGCCGGCGACCCAAACTTCATGACCTCGCTCGCTCGCGGGCTTCTGGTCATTCAATCCTTCTCTCCCCAGACGCCGCAGATGACCATCTCGCAGCTTGCCGCAAAAACCGGCCTGTCGCGTGCTGCCGTGCGCCGCTGCCTCTACACCCTCACCAAGCTCGGATTTGCTGGCATCGAAGACGGCTCGCGCTACACCTTGCGGCCTCGGATGCTCGCGCTGGCCAACAGCTACTCTGCTTCAAACTCACTCTCGACCGCGGCACAGCCGATCCTGGAGCGCATGTCCGCAGTGCTGCGCGAGAGCTTTTCGGTCGCCACCCTCGATGGCGATGACATCGTCTATATCGCCCGATCCTCGGTTTCACGGGTAATGTCCGACGACCTGCACATCGGCAGCCGCTTGCCTGCCTACTGCACCAGTATGGGCCGGGTCTTACTGGCGTATCTCCCGGGCGATCAGTTGGAGCAGTATCTCGCCCGAGTTACCCTCACACCGTTCACGGCGCGTACCGTCACCAGCACCGATAAGCTTCGGCTCGCGCTGAGGAATGTTCGCCGCCACGGTTACGCCCTAGTAGATCAGGAGTATGAGGTCGGTCTCCGCTCGCTCGCGGTTCCGGTCTATGCCCCCACCGGCCGTGTGGTGGCAACCATCAATCTCAGCGGAAGTGCTCCCCGCATGCCGGTATACGACATGCAGACCCGCTTCCTGCCCCATCTGCGCAATGCAGCGACGGAGCTGGGCGCCTTTCTGCGCTAATCGACAGCGCCAGGATCGGGAGCCGCAATCGGCGCACCCAATCCCGTCCGCGCCAGACGTCCCGCGCTCGAACCCATCGCCGGGTCCAACACCTTGTCCAGACCTTTCACGGCGATCCTCTGCACCAGCGGTCTTGCGCCTCCCACTCGAGGAACGCCGCTCATTAACGCGAGATACGTCAGCGCCGCGACTCCGAATCCCACAAACCACGCCAGCTTGAACAGCCACGCGAACTCCGGAACCCAGCGGCCGATCAGCGCGGCTGCCACCCCGATCACCAGAGCCACCAAAGCGCGAGGGTTGAATCCGTTTCTGTAGTGGTAAGGGCCTTCACGCCGGTACAGGTGATCGAGATCCAGCTCGGTCTCACGTAGAAAGAAGTAGTCGGCTATCATAATGCCCGCAACCGGCCCGAGCACCGCGGAGTAATCCACCAGCCACTGAATGTAGTTATGCGAGCTCGCCATCAGCCGCCACGGCATAATCAGCAGCCCAATCGCTCCCGTGATCAGCCCCCCCGTCCGAAAGCTGATGAACCGCGGCGCCAGGTTGGCAAAGTCGTTCGACGGCCCCACCACGTTGGCGCCGATGTTCACGTTCAGTGTCGCGACCAGCAACGCGATCAGCCCCAGGAACGCGAGCAGAGGCTGGTGAAACCGTCCCAGCAGGACAACGGGCGACCAGATCGCTTCGCCAAAGATCACAGTCGATGCCGACGTGCAGGTAATGCCCAGCAGCGAAAACAGAGTCATCGCGACCGGCAGTCCGAACGCCTGTCCAATAATCTGCGATTCCTGGGATTTGGCGTAGCGGGTAAAGTCAGGGATATTCAGTGAGAGCGTCGCCCAGTAGCCGACCATTCCGGTCAGTGCAGGGAAGAAGTACGCAAAAAATGAAGACCGCGTATCAAAGTGGCTCGGAGCGGAAAGCAGCGGCCCCACTCCGCCTGCCTTGTGCAGAATGAACCCAAGCAGCAGTGCCGACATGAAGATCATGAACGGCGCCGAGAAGCTTTCCAGAAAGCGGATGGACTCGACTCCATTCCAGACCACGATCATGTTGAGCACCCAAAATCCAAAAAAGCAGGCCCACGTCACCCATGGCATTGCGGCCGCACTCGGCGAAATCACGGTGATCATCTGCGCAATCGCAGTGCCGCCGATCCAGCTTTGAATTCCGAACCAGCCGCACGCCACGATCGCGCGCAACATGGCGGGAACGTTGGCTCCTGTTACGCCAAAGGGTGCCCGCACCAGAACCGGAAAGGGAATGCCATATTTCGCGCCCGCATGGGCATTCAGGACCATCGGGATGAGGACGATCAAATTGCCGAGCAGAATCGTGCCAATCGCCTGCTTCCAGTTCATCCCTCCGGCAATCAGGCTGGACGCAAGCATGTAGGTGGTCACTTCCATCGACATGGAGAACCACAGCGCGATGTAGTTGTACGTCCCCCAGGTGCGCTGTTCGGCTGTGGTGGGAGCCAGGTCCTTGTTGTAAAGGCGCGAGTCGGCGCGAAGGTTGCTACTTTCCGTCAGCGTGCTCGGACCTTCGACGTAGAAGCTCATGCCCCCGGCAACCCCCGATGCAGATACTGTCCGCGTCCCACTCGCCCCACGAATCGCCCTCTGTCGGCCACCAGCTCTCCGCGCGAGTACACATGGCTCGCGTTGCCCTCAACCTCGAAACCTTCGAAGATGGAGTAGTCGGTGTGCATGCTCTGGGTCGCTGCAGTAATCGTATACTTCGCTTTCGGATCCCAGACCAGAATATCCGCGTCGGAACCCGCCGCCAGCACTCCCTTCTGCGGGTACATGCCGAAAATCTTAGCCGGCGCCTCGGCGGTAATCTCCACAAACCGCTCCAGCGAGATCCGCCCGGCATTCACGCCATGGTGATACACCAGCTGCATCCGGTTTTCTATCCCGGGGCCTCCATTCGGAATCTTCGTAAAGTTACCCCGGCCCAGAGTCTTCTGGTCGGAGAAGCGGAAGGGGCAGTGGTCGGTCGAGACCACCTGCAGCACGTCCGCTCGCAGCGCCTCCCACAGCGGCTGCTGATTCTGCTTCTGACGCAGCGGCGGCGTAAACACATACTTGGCATCCTCGAATCCAGGCTTGCCCATGTCATCGTCAATCGAGAGCACAAGATACTGCGTGCATGTTTCTCCCATCACCGGCAGCCCGCGCTTCCTCGCGGCCTCCACCTCTCGCATGGCCTGCTCGCAGGAGACATGGACGATATAGGTGCTGGCCCGGCCGGCCAACTCGCTGATGGCCACCACTCGATGCACTGCTTCGGCCTCAGCAACCGTCGGCCGTGTGAGCGCGTGATACAGCGGGCCGGTATTTCCCGCCTCCAGCGCCTCCTTCACAATCGCGTCGATCACCGTGCCGTTCTCGGCGTGCACGCAGACCAGTGCGCCCAGCTTTGCGGTGCGCTCCATCAACTTGTAGATCGTGCGGTCGTCGACCATCAGCACGTTGGGGTACGCCATGAAGATCTTGAAGCTGGTAATGCCCTGCGCGACCATCTGGTCCACTTCATCGAGCCAGGCGTCATTCGGCCCCAGATCGGTCACAGCCATGTGCAGCCCATAATCGATGCAGGCTTTGCCTTCCGATTTCGCGCGCCACGTCGCAAACGCCTCCGCCATCGGGTGCCCCATCGACTGCAGTGCAAAGTCGATTACCGTGGTCGTGCCCCCGATTGCGGCTGCCCGGGTTCCCCACTCATAATCGTCCGCGCTCACCGTGCCGCCGAAAGGCATATCCAGATGCGTGTGGACATCGATTCCTCCCGGCAGCACCAGCATGCCCGAGGCATCCACCACCTTGTGGCCGGAAGCATCCAGTGCAGCTCCCACGGCTCGGATCTTCTCGCCTTCGACCAAAACGTCAGCCTGAAACGACCCGGCGGCGCTCACCACCTTGCCGCCTTGGATCAATATTCCCATCTAGCGCGCTCCTCACCGTATCCCGGTGCAGATGGATTATAGAAACACTCGGCCTTCGCTGCCGCCCGGGGCTGCGGAACCTCATCGTTTCAGCGCTGGCTCCGGCGGAGCGCACTCCGCGGCTCGGCTCCGTTCCGCCCAGGTTTGAGGCGGCAAACCCGTCGGCCGCTCCACCATGGTGATGCACTGGTCCACCGGGCAAACCAGCGAGCACAGGTTGCAGCCGACGCATTCAGTCTCATCCACGCGCGGAATCCGTTCCAGCGATGTCTTATACGGCCCCGTATGTGGCTTCGCCGGGTCGAGCTTCGGAATCCGGGTCACCGCAATCGTCTCCGCGCCGTACATACGCGGCTTGGCATGCACCTCTACGTGTCCATCCACTGGCCCTTCCACCCGGTCCAGGTGGATGCATTGGTGCGCGCCGTCCCAGCAGGCAATGTGGCACAACTCGCAGCCGATGCAGAGAGCCTCATTGATCTGCGCAACGATCTTGTAGTTCAGGTTTAGGTGCTGCCATTCGGTAACCCGGGGCAGACTCAACCCGCGGAACTCATCCAGAGTCGCAAAGCCTTTCTCGTCCATCCAGTTCGCCAGGCCGTCGATCATGTCTTCGACGATGCGATACCCAAAGTGCATGGCTGCCGTACACACCTGCACCGTCCCGCAGCCAAGCAGCATAAACTCCACCGCATCTTGCCACGTGCCCACGCCGCCGATTCCCGACATCGGCAGCGGAGGCCCGTCCTGGGTATCGCAGTTCACCTGTTGCACCATATTCAGCGCGATCGGCTTCACCGCCGGGCCGCAGTAGCCCCCGTGTGAGCTCTTGCCATCCACATTCGGCCGCGGCTCAAAGCTGTCCAGGTCAATCGCCGTAATCGAGTTGATCGTGTTGATCGCGCTCAGCCCGTCGGCGCCCGCCCGCTTTGCCGCACGCGCCACCGTTCGAATGTCGGTGATGTTTGGCGTAAGCTTCACCAGCACCGGCGTGTGCGCCGCCTCCTTCACCCACTCCGTAATCATCTGGGCATACTCCGGCACTTGCCCAACCGCCGACCCCATGCCTCGCTCGCTCATGCCATGCGGGCAGCCGAAGTTCAGCTCCAGCCCATCCGCTCCTGCGCCTTCCGCCCGCTTCACAATCTCATGCCAAGCCTCGCGTTTCGACTCCACCATCAGACTCGCGATGACAGCGTGCCGCGGATATAGCTTCTTTACCTCCTCAATCTCACGCAGGTTCACCTCGATAGGCCGGTCGCTAATCAGCTCAATATTGTTGAAGCCCATCATCCGCTGGCCTGCCCAGTCCACCGACGAGTAGCGCGAGCTGACGTTCACAATCGGCTCGCCAATCGTCTTCCACACCGCCCCTCCCCAACCCGCGTCAAAGGCGCGCATGATCTGCTCGCCGCAGTTGGTCGGCGGAGCGCTCGCCAGCCAGAAAGGATTCGGGCTGCGGATCCCTGCGAAGTTCGTCGTCAGATCAGCCAATCCTGGCCTCCGTTCTCTCGCCCAGCATCGCTGCAATCCCCATTGCAGCCCGCTTCCCATCGGCGACTGCGTCCACCACCTCGCGTCCTCCGTTTACGCAGTCGCCCCCGGCAAAATATCGCGGGTTTGAAGTCTGCCCGGTAGCACGGTCAATGAGAACGTGGCCACGGTCGATAGTTACACCGCGCACCTGCTCCACTAACTCGAGCAGTGGAGACTGCCCAATCGCCGGAATCACCAGATCGCACTCAATCGTGAACCGCGAATCCGGCAGCTCGCGAAGGCCGCCGTCAGGGCCGGTAGTCACCTTCACGCATCCCAACTCCACAACTCCGTCGATCTCCCGGACGGCCGCAGGAGCAGTCTCCCACAGGAATCCCACCCCCTCGTGCAGCGCATGCTCGTATTCAAACGCGAATGCCGACATATGCTCCTGGCGCCTCCGGTACACGATAGTCGACGTCTCCGCGCCCAGGCGCTTGGCGGCACACGCGGCGTCGATAGCCGTATTCCCAGCTCCAACCACTACCACCCTCGCGGGAGCCCTTGTAATCGAGCCCGTCTTATAGCTGGCAATGAACTTCAGCGCATCCACCACGCGCTTAGTTGCGCCCTCCACCTTCAGCCGGTTCATCTCTCCCAGTCCCACGCCCAGGAACACAGCATCAAAATCTCGCTCCATCGCATCGAGTGCAGCGGCATCGATCTCCTGCTCGACAAACGAAACACCAAGTCCGCGCACCATCTCCACCTCGCGCAGGCTGTCGGACGGGCGAAGCTTGTATTCAGCCACTCCATAGGTGTTCAGGCCGCCCGGCAAAGCGCGCCTGTCAAAGATTGTGACGCCAAAGCCTTGCTGACGTAGCTCCGCGGCGCACGCCAGGCTCGCCGGCCCTGCGCCAATGCAGGCGATCCGCTGCCGCTGCTCCGCTCGGTTGCGCAGCGGAATGGTGCCGCCGCCATCGTAATAGCTCTCCATGGCAAACCGCTGCAGCCGCCCAATTTCGATCGCCTTCTCGCCCCGTCCATGCATCACGCAGGCGCCCTCGCACAGCACCTCCACCGGACACACTCGCGAGCAGCTCGCCCCGAGCACATTCGCCTCCAAGATTGCGCGCGCCGAACCCGTCACATTGCCTGAACTGATCTTCTTGATGAACCGCGGAACATCGATGTGAGTGGGGCAGGCGCCCATGCACGGCGCGTCGAAGCAGTTTAGGCAACGGTGAGCCTCTACCATTGCCTGACGCGAGTCAAACGCCGGATGCAGGTCTGGAAACTTTTCCTCGAGCTTGTTGGTTCCTGACGCGTTCAGCAATGGGCCCTCATCAATTTCCTGATTTCAACCGCTCTGCTTGCCATTGCCTGCAGCAGTGAAACTGCCCCGGATACCCAGCGCTCGGTACTGAAAGCAGAGAGTGAACGTTAACCCAGCCTCCGCTGCAAGTCAATTTCAGTCGCATTCATAGTGGTGCGCTCCGGAAAGTTCCGCCCACAAAAGCGAAATCCTTCCAAACAGAAGGAGCAATGACACACTCCCCAACCGTACTAGTGTTGCGGCAGGGGAGTATCCAGCAGCAGCTTGACCGCTTCGCTCACCGTCATCGACTTCACGGGCTGATACTCTCCGGTATCGAACTGGAGCCGCTGGTTGATCGTCTTCACCATCAGTGCCCGCACCGAGATCTTCTCTACAATGTGCTGCACCACCCAACGATTACCGGCCGCGTTGACTTGGTCTACCTTCGTCGTGCCTCCGGGATACAGATGGGCCACCATTCCCCAGCCGATATTCACTGCGCGCGTAAGCGTCGCTTCCAGATGCACCACATACTTTGTCTGAGGATCGATCCACGCGCGACCCTCAACTCCCGTCAGCGCCGCGGCCTCCATGTCCGGCGGAGACCACTTCGGATTCGGCTTGAAGTCGAGCACCACCAACGCTCCGGACCCAGCCGACCCCTTCGGAATCTGCGGCTGCCCCGGGGCATAGCTCCAGAGGAACGCATCGGGCATCTGCTGGATCAACCGTACGCCCATCTTCTTGTTGTCCTGCTCCCGCTTGATGTGCCTTGTAAATCCGGAGGGATCCTTCAGAATATCGTTCAGCCTCGCCTTCTCCGCATCATCTTCATCCTGGGTCAAGGGGCGCCCATCGCGCTGAATCATTCGCGCCACGGTTCCTTCCGGCGTTTCGATCTGGTCGCGGGTATGGTCACCCTTTTCATCAATGGCGTGATACCGGAAGCGCAGATAGGAGTTCGGGTGCTGGATCAGGAGAATCTCGTTC
>JAICMT010000445.1 GCA_025929125.1 Acidobacteriaceae bacterium
AGAAGGACCCTTACGGCAAGTCTCCGCTGGCGCAGACGCCGCTGCCCACATTCACCTACCAGGTGCTCTCGGCCGCCGCCCCGCCGGTCGTTCCTGACCCAACTACCGGATTTATCACTCCGGGCAAAACAATTTCAAAGATCTACCGGCTGGAGGGAAATGTCGTTCACCGGGTCGCGCCCCCGGGTTACAAGGATGAGCCCATTGCACGCCCCGCGCCGCAAGAGAAGAAAGAGAAGAAGGGCCGCAGGCGCTAGCCTGGCCTCAGGCGTAGAAGGCTCGGATCGCGTCTACCACCGCCTGCTGCTCATCCTCCCGCAGTTCCGGATAGATGGGCAGAGCAAGCACCTCGCGCGCCGCTCTCTCCGCCTCAGGAAAATCGCCCGGTCGATATCCCAGCCCGGCCAGTGCGTCCTGCAGATGCAACGGGACAGGGTAGTAGATCTCGCTCCCAATTCCGAGCTCCGCCAGGTATTCGCGCAAGGCATTCCGGCGTGGGGCGCGAATCACGAACTGGTGGAACACATGTTGCGCACGAGGATCGGTCCACGGCAACACGATGCCTTCACCTACCGAGTTCTCGCCGGCAAGTCCTGCTCCGCGGAACAGGTCGTCGTATCGAGCTGCCTTCTGGCAGCGCTGCTCATTCCAGCCCGCCACATGCTTCAGCTTCACGCTCAAGATCGCGGCTTGCACCGCGTCCATCCTGGCATTCCAGCCGAGTTCGTCGTGGTAATACCGGCGAGTCATGCCATGGCTTCGCAGCGATCGAACCCGCTCCGCAATGCGCTGGTCGGAGGTCGTCACCAACCCGGCATCTCCCATGGCAGAAAGGTTTTTAGTGGGATAAAAACTGAATGCAGCGGCCGTCCCCAGAGTCCCCGCCATCTGCCCTTTCCAGGTCGCTCCAAACGCCTGTGCCGCATCTTCGACCAGCGCGAGCCCACGGCCTTCCGCCACTTTCTTCAGCACATCGAAGTCTGCGCACTGCCCGTATAGATGAACAGGCAGAATCCCCCGAACCTTGCCTCCTGAAACGCCCCGCAGGACCTCACCAACTGATTCGGCGGAGAGGTTGAAGGTCCTCGGATCGATATCGGCAAACACGGGAACCGCACCCGCCCGCAAAATTGCGCTCGCCGAAGCGAAAAAGCTGAAGGGACTGGTGATAACCGCATCTCGGGAGGAGCTTTCACCGGTTTCGGTACTGTTGCCAATGCCGCTGGCCGCAAGAGCCAGCCAAAGTGCATCTGTCCCGCTGGCGCAGGCAATCGCGAACGGCGCGGAGCAGGCTTTCGCAACCCCGCTCTCGAAGGCCTCAACCTCCGGGCCAAGGATGAACGCCTGCGAGTCGCAGACCCGGGTGACTGCCTCGAGGATCTCCTCACGCAGGCCTGCGTACTGCCGAGTAAGGTCCAGCATGGGAACAGGGTCTAGGACGGGCCTCGGCACGATGCTTTCATGGTACAACGCGGCCATTTGAGACGATTCCTAAGGTGTATCGTCATAATTAGAAGGAAGTTTTATAGCCTCTGCGTCGCACCTAGTGTCCAGACAGGTTCGGAAACTGGGTCGTCGAAGTTGAAAATCAGGACTGTTGGTCGTATCGTGAACAGACTTGACTTCCGCCCTACAGAATGGGCCGGGAGAAGAGTCATTTATCAGGACGGGGACCGGCGTTTCTTTTTGAACGTCGCAGCTAGCAAAGGAGATCGGCACTATGGAATCGAAGCCGGCACAGAACATTCAGGACACCTTTCTTAATACGGTCCGAAAAGACAAGAGCCCGATCACGATCTATTTGGTCAGCGGGGTCAAGTTAACGGGCAAGATTCGTTCCTTCGACAAATATTCCGTGCTGCTGGAAAACAACGCGCAGGAGCAGCTTATTTTCAAACACGCAATATCAACCGTTGTGAGCGGCCGTTCGGCGGCACACAGCGACTCTCGTTCCGAGTCACGCAACCAGGGCGCTCCAGCACCGTCGTCTACAACTTCAACGGTGACGGAAGCAGCAGGAATTGCCGGCGACTGATCTCTCAGTCGTCCAACCAACATGGTGGCCATCGAAATTGCTGAATAGGAGTGGGGGATCCGGAGATGCTTCCGGCTCCCCGCAACCTGCCCAACCGCCTACTTCAGATCCGGCAGGCACGGCGGAGCGCGCCATCCTGGTAGCGGTTGAGTTCACCGGCGAGCGTCGAAAACTGACACGCGCAATTCAACTCGCTCGACAGACAAGCAGCAAATCAACCCCACCAACCTCGCCCTTGGCGCCCGAGCCCGAGTTCGACTCCTCACTCGAGGAGTTCCATGAGCTCGCGCGGAGCGCTGGCGCGCAAATCG
>JAICMT010000053.1 GCA_025929125.1 Acidobacteriaceae bacterium
CCTGACCTTCTCTCACGGAGGAGCTACCGGGGGAGCCGCAGGTGCGGGTACCGGAACCGGTCAGACCGGCTTCAGCACGCCAATCTCGTTTGCGGACAGCACTGCGGGACCGGCCTTCTACCTGAACAGCAACCCGGCATTTAGCGCACCGAACGCCAATTACGGTGGTCCCGGCTACACCCTGCCGGGCACTTCTCCCATCTCGACCGACTCGCAGTCTCTGGCAACCGGCTTCTATGTCAAATCCAACGGATCCTCGGGAGGAAATGGTAGCAGCATCAATTACGCCGATCCCTATATCGGAAGCCGTTCGCCGCAGTTCTCTTTCTTCAACTTCGGGATCCAACGTCAGCTCACGCGCAATATGACCATCTCGGCCGACTATTACGGCAGCCAAAGCCACTTCATCTCCGGCGCTTCCAACATTCGTGGCTATTACGCCGGCCAACTCGACCCAAAGTATCTTGCTCTTGGTTCGAACCTCACCAAGGCCGCCACCGCGGCCAATATCGCAGCGGCCCAGGCGGCGACCGGAATCACACTTCCCGTACCGTACGCGGGATATACGGCGGCTGCCGCTGTGAATACCAATGCGACCATCGCACACATGCTTACCTGGAAGCCGCAGTACTCCAGTACGTCCGATTTCTGGGGGAACTATGTCGCCAATGGAAACTACAACTCGCTGCAGATCTCTCTGGCCCAACGTGCCGCCAAGGGTCTGACCTTCAACGTCAACTACACCTACTCGCAGAACATCGATGACGCCGGCACGCAGCGCAGCGGCTATGCCATTCCCGCCTCTGCGATTGCGACGGGCATCGCGTACCCGAAGAACCGAATCGATCGTTCCGTCTCCATCAATGATCAGCCGCAGAACCTCAGCATCTACGGCGTGTACAGCAGCTCCTATAACAAGAACAGTCTGGGAGGGAATTACTTCATCGTGCGCTCGCTCCTTAGCGGATGGCAGACCTCGATGATTTTCCAGCTCAGCTCCGGTCTTCCTCTGCCGATCGTGGGAACTTGCAACTCCACCCAGAACGTCGGGCAAGGAACCTGCATGCCTGACGTGAATCCCAGCTTCCGCGGGGACGTCCGCACGAATGGGAAGTGGGGCCAGGGCGTGACCGCCGCAACGCTCGGCAGCGTCAAGTACCTGACGGGCGCGTTGCCGAACACGACTTCCGGCGTGGGTCTTGGCAATGTACCCTGCGCGAGTTCCACGGGCCCCTTCTGCAACTCCGGTAATTACATGATCGGAGACTCGCCACGCTTCCCGTATAACCTTCGGGGTCCGGATATCTACCGGCTAAGTGCCGGGCTCCGTCGCAGTTTCCCATTCAACGAGCGAACGAAATTCGTCTTTGGAGTCGATGGCGCGAACCTCACCAATCACACCACCTTCGGTAACAATGTCGGCAACAACCAAATCAACGTCAACGTCAACAGCGCGTCATTCGGCACATTGAACTTCGCCAGCGCTGATCCGCGCTCCTTCCAGTTCTCCGGACGAATTCAGTTCTGACCTGAGGCTGGAGCCGCCCATCTTTCACTGGAATCGCTTGCCGCCGGATGCACGATACTTTCGCCGTGCATCCGGCATTTCTCTGCTGCTTCCACTCTCTGGTTCAATAGTTGGAAGAGGTGGCTAATGTACCTTCATCGCGATCTTCGGATGGTCGCCGTTGCTGCAGCGTTCTGGGTTTTTGGCATGTCCCAACCCGGGATTTCGCAGTCTTCTAATCCCGCGGCATCTGCCCAACTCAGCGACACGCCGGTTGCGTCGCCCAGCACGGAGCAGATACGCATCACCGGCATAGAACGCGACAATATGCGCATGTTCGGCTCATCTCCGGACAACCCCGGCCCCCTCGCCACTGGTCTGTCCCCTGCCCTCACCACAAAAGCCGTGGACACAGCTATGCGCAAAGTTGCCGACTGGGAGTTCGCGACACTGGGGCCATACTTCACCAAGATAGATCCATCGCCCAACCGTCTTTGGGATGGGCGGATCTGGACGTGGAGCGCTTTGTATGCCGGCTACATGGCAGCCGCCGATACCCTGCCCGAGCCGAAGTATCGCCGCGCCATGGAAGACGTAGGAAGGGCTTTCAACTGGGGCCTTCGCAATCCCGCTCATCCGAATGGCGATGACATGAGCATCGCCCAGATGTACCTCGAACTCTACTTGAAGGACAGGCGGCCCGAACAGATTTCACCAATTCGGACTGCGCTCGACCATATTCTGTCGGATCCGCGGGTCGAACTCGACACGCCCGGCAAGCGAATCGAGTGGTGGTGGTGCGATGCCCTGTTTATGGCGCCTCCGACGTGGGTCAGGATGTACGCCGCAACCGGAGATCGGAAGTACGTCCGATATCTCGACAGCGAGTGGGCCAAGACCTACCAACTCCTCTGGGATAAGGAGGCGCATCTCTACTGGCGGGACGGCTCATACATTGGAAAGACTGAGAAGAATGGCCAGAAGCTCTTCTGGTCCCGCGGCAATGGGTGGGTCATGGGTGGACTCGCGCGCACGCTTCAATATCTGCCCAGCGATGACCCACAGCGCGCATTTTACGAAACGCAGCTTCGTGAAATGTCAGCGGCCCTTGCAAGGATCCAGGGTGCGGACGGCCTCTGGCGTTCGGGACTGCTGGATCCTGACGACTATCGTGAGCCCGAGATCTCCGGCTCAGCCTTGATTACGTTCGGCATGGCGTGGGGCATCAACAACGGTGTGCTCGACGAGAAGACGTACCGCCCTGTGGTGGAAAATGCATGGGCGGGAATGCTGAACCATATCTACGCCGATGGCCGGCTTGGAGATATCCAGCAGACAGGTGCCGCTCCATCCACCTTCAAGCAATCGGCGAGTTACAACTACGGGGTTGGAGGCTTTCTGCTGGCCGGCAGCGAGATGCATAAGCTTGCGTCCCGGAAGCCGGCCAAAAGAGCGGCGGCCTCGCCTGCCAAAGCTCAGCGCACATTGCCTCCAGGCTAGCTCTTTGCTTATGAGTTCCGCGGGACCAGACTCGCGAGACTCGCACGGATGAACTGTTCAGCCTGCTTCGACCAGAACGCCGGCCGGCGTACCTCGAGGACGGGTATTCCTGGATTGATGCTGTTCGCAATGCGGCCCCAGGCTGGCCGGGCTAGATCGCCGCCCGACAACAGAACCGCGTCCGCGCGCTCGAGAAATTGCAGAGCAGAAACCTTGAAGTCCGGCACCGAAGCATCCAGCACAAGGAGAAGGATATCCGGCTGAACTAAACTCAGGACACTGTTGGACTCAATCACCACGTTATCCGAGTTCGCGATCTCAAACCGGATTGAGGCCACTGCTTCGGCAAGTTGTCCTTCAGACGTCCGCACCCACAACGATCGCACAGCTCCCGCGGAAAGGTAGCGCGATGAGTCGCTGTCTGAGGCCGGATCTCGCTCCTCTAAGACAGCGGGGACACCCTCTCCAACTTCAGGATGTTCGTGCTGGCTGACCTTTATGGCGGTCCAGCGGTACTCCGCGAAGGCCTCCACTAACCGACAAACGACGCTGGTCTTACCGATGTTTCGGGAGTGTCCGCCGACGATGACGATGGCCATAGCTCTCCCGGGTGGATTAACTTCGGCGCAGGCGTGCGAGATCGCGCAGATATTGCTTCAGCGGACGGGCTGGACGCCCCCAGAACACCTGCCCGGGACCTCGAACCTTCTTATGACTCAGCACTCCCGCACCGCCGCCCAGAATCACGCCCGGGCCAACCTGCGCATGTTCACCCAGACCAACCTGCCCGCCCAGAATAGCCCCGTCCTCGATGATGCTGGAGCCTGAGATCCCCGTCTGCGCAGCGATGATAACGTTGCGGCCTATGAGGCAGTTGTGACCGATGTGGACCATATTGTCGATCTTCGTGCCGCTGCCGATGCGGGTCTCCCCGAGCGCTCCGCGGTCAATTGTCGCGTTGGCGCCAATCTCAACGTCATCCTCAATCCGAAGCGTCCCTTGCTGCGGAAACAGCACGTACTCTCCCGTCCCGGGGTTGCGTGCGTACCCGAAGCCGGTAGACCCTAACACCGCACCGGACTGAATCACCACCCGATCGCCGATCGTCGTGCCGGAGTAGATGGCGGCGTGGGCTAGAATCCGCGTGCCCCGGCCGACGACAACTCCGTCCCCGAGCACCGCGTGTGGGCCGACGCTGCTACCCAGACCCAGCATTACATCGGCTCCCAACACCGCGGAAGGATGGACAGAGGGCTGGGCGGTGGACTCTCGAGGAGTTCTCTCGTGCTCGAAATAACGTGCCACCAGAGCAAAGGCAAAGCGCGCGTCCGGCACCACCATAACTCGGCTGGAGTGCTGGGGCTCAGGAGGATTCCCCTGAAGTGCCGATTGCGAAACCAGGACCGCTCCGGCTGAAGAGCCAAGTGCTGACCGATAGGTAGCTTGGTCGGTCGCGAAGACCACGCAATCGGGCGCGGCATCGACAATTGAAGATACTCGGGCCAACGGTGCGTCGGAGTGCGGTCCTGCCGCCCCGATCAGTTGTGCGATCTGCTGATTGCTTGCCATGGATAAAAACCGCTTCTCTCCTAGCATGGCACAGCATTTCCAGCAAAAATTCGAATTCTGTGGTTTCATTAGAGAAATTAGCCACGTTGCTGCATAATCTTCGTCGAAGAGACGGTACGAATGACGACTCGTAAAACCAAACGCCTTTATCTAATTCCGGTCTTGTCGAAGGCGCTGGATATTCTGGAACTGCTCCAGAGCGAAAACCAGCCTATGTCGCTGGAGGCCATTCACCGGCGCACCAAGATTTCAAAGACCACTGTCTATCGGGTTCTCAAGACCTTCGTTCACCGCGGATATCTTTCGCAGTCTCCCGACGGCCTTTACCGCCAGGTCTCGCGCCCGAAAAAGATACGGTTCGGATTTGGCGGACAGAGCGCGGATATGCCCTTTTCCGTTGAGGTGACGGAGAGCCTCAAGACCGCCGCTGCATCTGTCGGGATCGATCTGCTAATCCTGGACAACTGCTATGACGCCGCCACAGCAATCCGTAATGCCGAGGAGTTCGTGAAGGAACACGTTGACCTCGTCATCGAGTTTCAAGTGGAGCAAGAGGCCGCTCCAGTCATTGCGGACAAAATCGCCGCCGCGCGGATCCCTATGATTGCTATCGATATTCCCCATCCGCACGCAACTTTCTTTGGCGTGGACAACTATCGTGTCGGCTTTGAAGCCGGAGAACTGCTCGCACGTCACGCGGTGAAAAACTGGAATAGCAAGGTGGACTGGGTGTTGGGATTGGATCTGCCCGAGGCCGGCTTGCTGGTCCAAAGCCGCATTACCGGCGCATTCGAGGCGGTGCGGACGGCTATGCCAGATCTGCCGGTCGAGTGTTTCGTGCGCATCGACGGCCGGGGGATGCAGGATCGCAGCCGCAAGCTGATCGCGGATTTCCTTGACCGGCATCCTTCCGACAAGCGGTTGCTAATTGCAGCGGCGACGGACAGCAGCGCTCTGGGAGCCCTGGACGCAGTGCGGGACCGGAAGCGTGAAAGGCATGTCGTAATTGCAGGTCAGGACTGTATCGCCGATGCCGTCGCGGAGATGCGCAGACTCGGTTCTCCGCTGATTGGGTCAGTCTCCCATGAAGCCGGCTCCTATGGCCCGAACCTGGTTCACCTTGGGCTCGCGCTGCTGCGCGGCCATACCGTCCCTCCATACAACTACGTGGAGCACCGTATGGTCACGCCGGAGACTCTGGCGGAAAACTAGGATCTCAACTGGCGCGCGCTTTACCTCAAGCAATTCACCGAATTCTTGCCCGGCGCGATTAAGGCGCCGTCTTGAGGAACGCGATCAGGTTGTTGATGTCTGCCGCCGAAAGTTTGCTACCAAAGGCGGGCATGGGTGGATTTCCCGTGGGCACACCGTTTACTACCCGCTCTCGTACGTGGGCAGCACTGGTTCGCGCCACGATTCCAACCAGAGAAGGAATCATGGGCGGCATTCCAGCACGGCTCTGCTGGTGACACATCATGCAATTGTCGTCGTATGTCTTCCGTCCCGCCGCGGCATTCCCGGCCCCTGTGGGGGCAGCCGCCTCTGTGCCCGTTGAGGCCGCCTGCTCACTGCCATTGGCTGCTACGCTCCCCACTTTGGACTGGGTGGTATTCGCACCATTGGTTTTCGCGCCGCCAGTCTGGGTCGCAGATGGGTTAGCCGGTGCCGGAACCACCGGCAGACGGTTGATAGTTGGACGTATTCCCCAGTCCTCACTCACCAGTGCAGGAGAGAGTCCCTCGTTCGTAGCGATGTCGTTCAGTGGAGAGAATTCTGCCCCCGGCTTTGCGTCCGCCTCTTTGGCGCTCTGACTGAGTTGCAGCGCTTTGATGTAGGCCACAACCGCCCATCGATCGGCAGGCGCCAGCTCTCGACGATAGTTGGGCATCGCCCCGTAGCCATTCGAAATAACATTGAAGAAATGCCCGGCGGACGCCTCCCTCAGCCGGTCGGAGTGAAAGTCTGCAGCCTGGTAATAGCCGCGCTGCACGATCATCCCCTTGCCGTCACCCACCCGCGAGTGGCAGGGCGAGCAGTAAATATTGAATCGCTCTTGCCCGCGGTCTAGAACCTGGAGCGTGACAGGAAATGGAAATCCGTCACCTTCGCCCCCATCCCTCATTCCTGTAAAGAAATAGGAATTCAGATCCCCCTGCGATCGGGCGACCGTACCCTCTACCTGGTTTCGCGCTGACCGGCCGTCTAAGAAGAAGCTGCTCCCGCGAAGCGGAACGTACTTCGGCTGGTCGTGCATGTCCTGGCGGCACCCGGCTGGAATCAAAACAGCAAATGCGGCGATCAGCCCAAGTATGCGGCCGTAAACCTTGCGAAACGAGGTTCGCGGAGCTTCCGGCGAACCAGATACTCCTCCTACACTTTCCATTACAGCCGAATCTGTTAGCGGCACGCCGAAACAACGCCTTTCAAGGAATTGGTGGCCCGGGCAGGAGTCCAACCTGCGACCTTCGCGTTAGGAGTGCGCCGCTCTATGCAACTGAGCTACCGGGCCTTTTAGTTAGTGTAACTGGTAAACTGAGAGTGGAGAACTTATGCCCCAGATACAGCGTCGGCGCGCCGTTTCCGTCAAGATTGGATCTATAACGGTAGGCCCGGATGCACCGGTTGTCGTGCAGTCTATGACCAACACGGATACCGCCAACGTGGAATCCACGGTCCAGCAGATTGCTGCGCTTGCTCGCGCCGGCTCAGAACTGGTGCGCATAACCGTGAACACCGAAGAGGCCGCCAGAGCCGTCCCCGCAATTGTGGAGGGCGTGCGCTCCAAGGGTTGGAGCACTCCCATCGTAGGGGATTTCCACTACAACGGGCATATCCTACTCACAAAATACCCCGCCACCGCCGAGGCGCTGGACAAGTATCGGATCAATCCGGGCAATGTCTCCATCGGCCGCAAAGACGATGACAACTTCCGCACTATGGTCGAGGTCGCCGTAAAGCACCAGAAGCCGGTCCGCATCGGCGTGAACTGGGGTTCGCTCGACCAGGCGCTTCTGACGCGAATGATGGACGAGAACTCGAAATCGACGGTCCCGCAACCAGCCCGGGACGTCATGATGGAAGCGATGGTCGTGTCCGCTCTCGATAACGCCGCGGCAGCCGAACGCTACGGCCTCCGTCGTGACCAGATCATTCTCAGCGCAAAGGTCTCTGGCGTCTGCGATCTGATCGACGTCTACACCGAACTCGCCCGGCGCTGCGACTATGCCCTGCACCTCGGGCTCACAGAAGCGGGTATGGGCATGAAGGGAGTTGTCGCGTCCACCGCAGGGCTAGCCCCGCTGCTTCTCGCTGGAATCGGCGACACCATCCGCGTATCCCTTACCCCCACACCGGGCGGAGACCGTGCAGAAGAGGTTCGCTGCGCGCAGCAGATTCTTCAGTCGCTCGGCATCCGAAGCTTCATGCCGCAGGTGACCAGTTGCCCAGGCTGCGGCCGCACAACTTCCACCTACTTTCAGGAGCTCGCAGAGCGCATTCAGGCATATCTGGTGGAACAAATGCCCGAATGGAAGAAGCAGTATCCAGGCGTCGAAG